>NZ_JBYOJR010000004.1:0-281934 GCF_057798915.1 Cupriavidus sp. 22TCCZM01-5 | reverse complement strand
CGACATCGCCGAGCGCCTGGAAACGGTGATGTGGGACATCAAGAAGATGTTCCCGAACCTGGACTGGTTCAGCGCCGTGAGCTATCACATGATGGGCGTGCCGACCGCGATGTTTACGCCGCTGTTCGTGATCGCGCGTACCTCCGGCTGGGCCGCGCACGTCATCGAGCAGCGCATCGACAACAAGATCATCCGCCCGAGCGCCAACTACACCGGGCCCGAAAATCTGAAGTTCGTCCCGATCGGGAAGCGAAAGTAAAGGCAAGCGAAAGTGAAGGGCAAGCAAAAGTAAAGGTCATGTGAGGCTCGCGTCCGTCACATTCCCGGAACTTGGGCCCGATTATGTAACGAAACACCAGCCTGCTTGCCCTGTCTCGCAAATCGTAGAGAATAGCGGCGGACTCTCGCCAGCGCCCCGGACTCCACCGGGGCGCGCCAGACCACAAAAGACACACACTCTGAAAGGTTATTCCTATGAAGAAGCTCATCCTCGCAGCGTGCATCGGCGCGTTCACCCTCGGCACCGCCGGCACCGTGATGGCCCAGGAACCGGCCCACAAGACCACCACCAAGAAGGCACCCGCCAAGAAGAGCAGCAAGGCGGCCCCGGCCGCCGCCGTGACGCCGACCGGTGAGAAATGGCAGTGCGAACTCGGCAATGTCCTCTACATCTCGGGCAATATGCAGCGCGATGAAGTCCTGTCCGTCCACTGGCAGGGCCGCGACTACAAGCTGCCGCGCCAGTCCACCGTGACCGGTGCCGACCGCTATTTCGACGCCCGCTCCGGCCTGGACCTGGTGGTGATTCCGAGCAAGGCCATGCTGTTCAACAAGAACCTGGGCCAGCGCCTGGCCGACGAATGCCAGAACGCCGACATGCAGGCCGGCGGTGCCGCACCGACCCAGGCCGGCGGCCTGCGCGCGCCGGTGACCGCGCCGCTGCTGGCGGCGCCGCCGCAGCAGCAACAGCCCGACGCAACCCAGCAGTCGGCTGCGCCGAAGCAGTAAATCCGGCGGCTCCCGACCCTGCCCGATCCGGGCCGGGCCCGGGCGCCATGCCGGCGGGGGATGGTTGCCGGCATGGCAGTCATTGCGCGAACGCGGCGCTCGCCGGCCAGGCGCTGGCGGGCAGCGTTCGCGGCGGTTAGAGTATCAGTCGCAACCGATATCGGACCGCGGTGATCGCCGTGACGGCGCTCGCCGGGGTCAGGTCCGAGTCAATGCCACCGCATTCATTCCTCGACTGGAGTATGGCAATGCCCCACAACCTCAATAAGACGCTACAAGAATTCAAGATCGGCTCTTCAGGCAAGGGCCAGTTTTATTCCCTGCCCCAGCTGGGCAAGGAACTGGGCGTGGCGGTCGAACGCCTGCCAGTGTCGATCCGCGTGGTGCTCGAGTCCGTGCTGCGCAACTGCGACGGCAAGAAGGTGACCGAGGAACATGTCCGCCAGCTTGCCAACTGGAAGCCGAATGCGGACCGCGTCGACGAGATTCCGTTTGTGGTGGCCCGTGTCGTCCTGCAGGACTTCACCGGCGTGCCGCTGCTGGCCGACCTGGCCGCGATGCGCAATGTGGCCGAGAAGATGGGCAGGAATCCCAAGCAGATCGAGCCGCTGGTGCCGGTGGACCTGGTCGTCGACCACTCGGTGCAGGTCGACCACTTCCGCGAGAAGAAGGCGCTGGACCTGAACATGCAACTGGAATTCCAGCGCAACAACGAGCGCTACCAGTTCATGAAATGGGGCATGCAGGCCTTTGACACCTTTGGCGTGGTGCAGCCGGGCTTCGGCATCGTGCACCAGGTCAATCTGGAATACCTGGCACGCGGCGTCCACAAGAAGGACGGCGTGTACTATCCCGACACCCTGGTCGGCACCGACAGCCACACCACCATGATCAATGGCATCGGCGTGGTGGGCTGGGGCGTGGGCGGCATCGAGGCGGAAGCCGGCATGCTCGGCCAGCCCGTGTACTTCCTGACCCCCGACGTGGTGGGCGTGGAACTGACCGGGCGCCTGCGCGAAGGCGTGACCGCGACCGACCTGGTGCTGACCATCACCGAGATGCTGCGCAAGGAAAAGGTGGTCGGCAAGTTCGTCGAGTTCTTTGGCGAAGGCACGGCCAGCCTGGCACTGCCGGACCGCGCCACCATCGGCAACATGGCGCCCGAGTATGGCGCCACCATGGGCTTCTTCCCGGTGGACGAAAAGACCATCGACTATTTCAAGGGCACCGGCCGCACCGAAGAGGAAATCGCCGCATTCGAAGGCTATTTCCGCGCGCAGAACATGTTCGGCATCCCCAAGACTGGCGAGATCGACTTCAGCAAGGTGGTCAAGCTGGACCTTGGCACGGTGGCCCCGTCGCTGGCTGGCCCGAAGCGTCCGCAGGACCGCATCGAGATCGGCAACGTCAAGAGCACGTTCAGCTCGCTGTTCAGCAAGCCCGTGGCCGAGAACGGCTTCAACAAGGCGCCGGCCGAGCTGGACCGCACGTATCAGACCGCCGACGGCATCGACGTGAAGAACGGCGACGTGCTGATCGCGGCCATCACCTCCTGCACCAACACCTCGAACCCCAGCGTGCTGCTGGGCGCCGGCCTGCTGGCCAAGAAGGCCGTGGAAGCCGGGCTCACGGTGGCGCCGCACATCAAGACCTCGCTGGCGCCCGGAAGCCGCGTGGTTACCGAATACCTGACGGCCGCCGGGCTGCTGCCGTACCTGGAAAAGCTCGGCTTCGGCGTGACTGCCTACGGCTGCACCACGTGCATCGGCAACGCCGGGGACCTGACGCCCGAGCTGAACGAGGCCATCGTCAAGAACGACCTGGTCGCGGCCGCGGTGCTGTCGGGCAACCGCAATTTCGAGGCCCGCATCCACCCGAACATCCGCGCCAACTTCCTGGCCTCGCCGCCGCTGGTTGTGGCCTATGCCATCGCCGGCAACGTCACGCGCGACCTGATGACCGAACCGGTCGGCAAGGGCAAGGGCGGCAAGGACATCTGGCTTGGCGACATCTGGCCGAGCTCGGAGGAAATCCACGCGCTGATGAAGTTCGCGATGGACGCCAAGACCTTCAAGGGCAACTACGAGCAGGTCAAGAAGCCGAGCAAGCTGTGGGGCGCGATCAAGGGCACCAAGGGCCAGGTCTACGACTGGCCCGAATCGACGTATATCGCCGAGCCACCCTTCTTCCAGGACTTCAGCCTGGAGCCGTCCGGCGCGAGCGCCAGCGTGCGCGGCGCGCGGGCCCTCGGCATCTTCGGCGATTCCGTGACGACCGACCATATTTCCCCGGCCGGCTCGATCAAGGACACCTCGCCCGCCGGCAAGTACCTGCTCTCGCACGGCGTGCTGAAGGCCGACTTCAACAGCTACGGCTCGCGCCGCGGCAACCATGAGGTGATGATGCGCGGCACCTTCGCCAATGTGCGCATCAAGAACCTGATGATCCCGCCCAAGGCCGACGGCTCGCGCGTGGAAGGCGGCCTGACCATCCACCAGCCGAGCGGCGAGGAAATGTCGATCTACGACGCCGCCATGAAGTACATCGCCGAGGGCACGCCCACGGTGGTGTTCGGCGGCGAGGAATACGGCACCGGCTCGTCGCGCGACTGGGCGGCCAAGGGCACGCAGCTGCTCGGCGTGAAGGCCGTGATCGCGCGCAGCTTCGAGCGCATCCACCGCTCGAACCTGGTCGGCATGGGCGTTCTGCCGCTGCAGTTCAAGGGCAGCGACAGCCCGCAGACGCTGGGCATCACGGGCGACGAAACCTTCGACATCGAAGGCGTCGAAGGGGATCTCAAGCCGCAGCAGGACGTGGTGCTGGTGATCCGGCGCACCAATGGCGACGTGCAGCGCGTGCCCGTGCTGCTGCGCATCGACACGCCGATCGAAGTCGACTACTACAACCACGGCGGCATCCTGCCGTTCGTGCTGCGCCAGCTCCTGGCTGCCTGACCAGCCCGCGCACTGACGCCACCGCCCGCCACGCCCCGGCCCCGTGCCGGGGATGGCGGGCGGTTTTCACTGGTGCAAGACGCGCTAGATCCGTCACTTTTCGGCCTGCCAGCGTGTAAGTTCCACGCAAGCCAGCGCTGCCACACTGTCCTCACAAGAACGGCGTTCAACGCCCGGAGGACAGCCATCCAGGCCATCGTCCCCCAGACCACCCCTCCAGGAGACACCATGGTCAAGATCATCATCGCGTTCGTCGTCCTCGCCGGCGCCGCCTTCTACCTGCTCAGCAAGGGCGGCGGCGAGGTGTCGATGGGCGGCGAGCAGCACGGCACCGAAATCCACGCTCCGGCTGCCGCCGAGCAAAAATAAGGCTGCCGGCAGGACATACCTGCCAGTCGGGCCGGACTGGCGTCATTCCTGTCAACGCAGCGAGTAGAATACCGTTTTACGAAAAAACGGATGGTTTCTCTATATGGCAGGTTTTCGCCCCAAGGCTTCCCCGCGTCTTTCGCCCGATGCCGAGCGACTGGTGGCCGATGCGCTCGCCCTCGACGCATCGGGCAGCCGCATGGAGGACGCGTACTGGGAACGGCGGCTCTCGCAACGCCTGGGCCGGCTGCTGAAGAACGGCAGCCAGACCGCGCTGGACGCGGCGCTCGAACACCTGTTCAAGCACAATGCTGACGCCTCCGACGTCCTGGCCGAGCAGGCCGAGACGCTGGCCGAATCGGCCACGCTGGAAGTCGACGGCGTGCGCTATGATGCCCTGCTGGTAGCCGCCCCCATCCTCGCGCATACGCGCTACGCGATTCCGTCCGGCTCGCTGAAGCCGGACCTGGCGCAGACCCTCGCCGTGCACCTGCAGGCGCACGTGCTGGCCACGGGCACCAAGGTCGCACTGTCGCCGTATCTGTACAGCATCGACCAGCTGCCGCGCACGCACAGCGACACCTTCGCGCTGACGCAAAAGCTCGCGGCCGCCGCGCTGAGCGCTGCCGTACCCAAGGTGGACCTGCGCGACCTGCCGGAAACGGCGCCGATCCTGGCCGATCCGCGCTACCTGCTGGCCGTGGTGGTCGCACCGCACGAGCAGGCGCTGTTCCGCTGGCAGGAGGATGCCAAGGAGCACCATGCCGAGCGCTCGACCTGCCTCGAACAGTGGCGCAGCCAGGTGCAGGCCACGGTGGCCCTGCTGCTGCCGGGCTGCGAATTCGAGCTGCTGCTGCCGGACGCGTTCTTCCTGTCCTGCCGCGAATCCGACAAGAGCATCCGCCCGCTGACCGTGCGCGCGGCCGTGAATTACCTGAGCGGCACGCTGGACGTTCCCGCCGGCCAACTCGCGGCGGTGGTGGCGGCGTTCGGCGAGGAAGTGGTGGAAGAGTACCGTGTCGGCTTCACCATGCGCGGCGAAAAGGATGTGATCTACGGGATCGTCTGGCCGGTCTATGGCCGCGAAGCCGGCGAAGTGGATGCCGACGAAAAGGGCAACCCTCTCGAGCAGATCTGCGAGGAGCTGCGCAATGCCGGCGTCGAGGACATCTTCCGCCACGCCGCGCTGTTCGATCCGGAATATTGCGAAGATTGCGGCACGCCTCTCTATGCGGACCGCAACGGCGAGATCGTCCACGCCGAGCTGCCCGAGGATGCCCCGACGCAGCAGCCGCTGTTCCACTAACGCGGGAGGCCTGTGCGCCTCGCCTCCGCCAATGCAACGGCCCGCACTGCGGGCCGTTGTGCTTTGTGGCTAGCGCTGCGTCACGCAGCGCCACAGGCTGTGGCCCGACGCCCCGTACTTGCGCTCGAACGGCGTCATCGCTGTTTCGGGCTGCCACGCCTCGGTCACTGACGAACGACCGACCATGCCCAGGGCAGTCACGAACTCGTCGATGTAGACCTTCCAGTTGCTGCGGCACTCCAGATAATCGCCACAGGCTGCCAGCGCGGGGAACACGGCATGCCCTTGCCAGCGCCGCCCGAGGTGCCCGATCTTCGGCCAGGGGTTCGGATAGAGCACATAGTGTCGCGCCACGGGCACGCGATCATCCTGCAGCAGGCGCCACACGTCGACAAGGTCGGCGCGCGCCCAGCAAAAGTTGCCGGGCATGGGGGCATCGCCCCACCAGTCCTTGCCCGCGCCCAGGCGCTTCTCCGACTGGTCCACGCCAATCACGAAATGATCCGGAAATGCCGTGGCGAGCCGGAGCGTGCTTTCGCCCACGCCGCAGCCGGCGTCGAGGATCAGCGGCACGTCGCCGGCCTGCCGCCAGCGCGCCAGCGCCTGGTCCAGCGCGCGCCGGCTCACCTCGCCGATCGGCTTGCGAAACGGCTCGGCAAGATGGCGCGCCACGCGTGCCGCGAGGTGTTCGTGTACATCGGACTGTGCCGAAACAATGGTGGGGGAATTGGCAAACATGGCAGACATTTTAACGGTGCCGGTCACACACGCCTGCCCGGAAAGCCTGCATGGATGTCGTTTTGCCTGCACAATGCGGGCAAATTGCCTGATAACGTGCCTGACAACGGCCCATGGCCGCGCGCCCTCCTCGCCCGCGGTCGCCCGGGCCAGCATGAGGAGCCTAGCGCCATGCCTTTCCGCCATCCTTCCACTACCACCCGCTCCACGCGCGCCGCGTTGCGCACCGCAGGCGCCGCGCTATGGTGTGGCGCTGTCTTCGCGTTGTCGCCCACCGGCAACGCGCGCGCCGAAGACTTGCGCATAGGCCTGGCGGCCGACGTCACATCCATGGACCCGCAATGGAACAACGCCGGCCCGAACAACGCGATTGCGCTGCATATCTTCGAGTCGCTGGTGTTCATGGACAAGAACGCGCGCTACATCCCGGGGCTCGCGCTGTCCTGGAAACCGCTCAACCCGACCACCTGGGAAATCAAGCTGCGCCCGAATGTGAAATGGCACGACGGCTCGCCGTTCACGAGTGCGGACGTCAAGGCCTCGCTGGAGCGGCCCGAGAAGCTGGTCAACAGCCCCGGCTCGTTCACGAGCTACACCAAGCCGATCGCACGCATCGACACGCCCGACGCCCTCACGGTGCGCTTGACCATGAACGTGCCGAACTACGCCAACCTCGCCAATGACCTGAACAGCGTGCCGATCATGCCGAAGAAGGTGGCCGCCACGCTGACGCAGGCCGAGTTCGATTCGGGCAAGGCCATGATCGGCACCGGCCCGTTCAAGTTCGTGCGCTTCGCGCGCGGCCAGGAAATCGTGATGGCGCGCAATCCCGACTACTGGGGCCCCAAGCCGGAATGGGACCGCGCGGTCTTCCGCATCATCACCGACAACGGTGCGCGCTCCGCCGCCCTGCTGGCCGGCGATGTGGACGTCATCGAAAGCGTGCCCGCCGCCGACGTGGCCAAGCTGAAGCAGAACCCGAAGTTCCGCATCGAGCAGACCGTGTCATGGCGCACCATCTTCTGGCAGATGGACCAGTCGCGCGACAACCCGCCGTACGTCACCGACAAGGCCGGCAAGCCGCTGGGCAAGAACCCGTTCAAGGACGCGCGCGTGCGCGCCGCCATCGCCAAGGCGATCAACCGCGACGCCATCGTCAGCCGCATCATGGAGGGCCTGGCAGTGCCGGCATCGTCACTGGTGTCGCCACAGATCTTCGGGCACCCGGGAACCAAACCCGAGGCCTTCGACCCGGAAGGCGCAAAGAAGCTGCTGGCCGCCGCCGGCTATCCGAACGGCTTCGGGCTGACGCTGCATGCGACCAACAACCGCTACCTGAACGATGCCGCCGTCGCGCAGGCCACGGCCAGCATGCTGACGCGCGTGGGCATCCAGGCCAAGGTGGAAACCATGCCCGTGGCCGTGTACTTCACGCGCGCGCGCCAGGGCGATTTCTCGTTCGAGATGCTTGGCTGGGGCTCCGCCGCCGCCGACGTGGCGCTGCGCTCGATCACCGGCACGCCTGACGCCAAGACCGGTTACGGCACCTGGAACTGGGGCAAGTACAGCAACCCACAGCTGGACAAGCTGATCGAAAAGTCGCTCACCACGGTAAGCAGCGACAAGGCACGCGAGGAAAACGCAAAGGCCGCCGCGAAATTCGCGCTGGACGATCATGCGATCATTCCGTCGCACAGCCAGCTGGCCATGTGGGCGATGAAGAAGGGCCTGAAGTACGAAGCGCGCACCGACGAGTGGTCGCTCGCGCAGTTCTTCCATAAGGAGTGACGGCCCGCTGATGCCCGGAGCCGTGCGCCGGGCATCAGGCCAGTGCATCAAATCACCAGCTTCTCTTCCTGGCGCGCATTGGCAGCGCGCAGCTTGTTCACCCAGTCGCGCGCGGGCAGCCCGGTGCCTTTTTCCACCACGTCGGCGCGGGCTTCCAGCGTTTCCCACGACACGTCGATAGCCGGCCCGTTGAAGGCCAGCGCGATGACGTTGCCGTCATGGACTTCCGGGAACACCAGCACGCGGTTGTCGAAGGCATCGCAGATGCGTTCGATGTTCTTCGGGAAGCTGTCGTGGTCGCCGAACAGGTTAATGGTCATCACGCCCGGCGACCTCAGGGTACGGCGGCAGGCGCGGTAGAAGGCGGTGGTGTCAAGCACCGGGCCGCGCGCCGTGGCGTCGTACAGGTCCACCTGCAATGCGTCGACCGAGTCCGTGCTGGTGGCGTCCATCACATAGTCCCAGGCATCCTGCTCGCGCACGTTGAGGCGCGCGTCGTCCTCGCGCAGGCCGAACATGCTGCGGCCGGCAATGATGACCGCCGGATTCAGCTCCACCGCGGTCACGCGGGCCCGCGCGAAGTGCCGGTGGCTGAACTTGGTCAGCGCCGCCGCGCCCAGCCCGAGCTGCACCACGTGGAAGTCCGGCGCCGACGGCGACAGGAACAGCAGCCAGGCCATCATCTGCTGGGCGTATTCGAGTTCGATGGCATCGGGCTTGCGCAGGCGCATCGCGCCCTGTACCCACTCGGTGCCGAAGTGCAGGTAGCGGACGCCGTCCAGCTCAGAAAAAGTCACCGGTGCAAAGCGCGGCGTCATGCGCTTTTCTTCCCGGGCCGGGCGTTCGCCGCGGGTACGGATGCCGCGCGCGGGGCGGCGCGAGGCGACGGCCTCGATCGATTTGCGTTTCAGTAGGGTCATGTCTTGCTTGTTCGGGCAGGCCAGCAGCCAGCGCAGGAAAGCCGCGATTGTGACAGAAACCCGCGCGATCATTGTCCGGCGCCGCCGGGAATACCGGCACCCGCGGCCGCCAGCCCGTCCACGGTCTGCGGCGTCAGCACCGGTTCGCCATTGACGGCGCGGCCGATCAGGACGTCCCCGGCATCCACGTGGATGCGCTGCTCCTGATACCAGTCGTCGTCATAATAGGTCGTCGCGTACCGTTCGCCGCTGTCGCACAGCAGGGTCACGATCGCGCCGGCCTGCCCGGCCGCGCGCATGCGCTGCGCGAGGTACAGCACGCCAACGAAGTTGGTGCCGGTCGAGCCGCCCACACGGCGTCCGAACCGCTGCGCCAGATAGCGCATGGCGGCAAACGACAGTGCGTCGGGCACCTTGAGCATGGCGTCGACGCAGGTCGGAATGAAAGACCGCTCCACGCGCGGGCGTCCGATGCCTTCGATGCGCGAGCCCGTCTCGAGTGTCAGCGCCTGATCTGGCTTCCCCGCCAGACAGCCGCAGAAGTAATCGAAGAACACTGAGTTCTCCGGATCGGCGCACAGGATACGCGTCTGGTGCCGCCGGTAGGCCACGTAGCGCCCCAGCGTGGCGACGGTGCCGCCGGTGCCGCCGCTCGCCACGACCCAGGCCGGCACCGGATGCACCTCCTGCGCCATCTGCTTGAAGATGGACTCGGCGATATTGTTGTTGGCGCGCCAGTCCGTCGCGCGTTCGGCGTAAGTGAACTGGTCCATGAAATGCCCGCCCGATTCCCGCGCGATGCGGTGCGACTCGGTGTAGATCTCGGACGGATTGTCGACCAGGTGGCAACGCCCGCCGTAGAACTCGATGGCCTCCACCTTCGCGCGCGAGGTGCCGGCCGGGATCACCGCCACGAACGGCAGGCCCAGCAGACGCGCGAAATAGGCCTCGGAAATCGCGGTCGAGCCGCTGGAGGCCTCCACCACCGTGCTGCCGGCATGCAGCCATCCGTTGCACAACGCATACAGGAACAGCGACCGCGCGAGCCGGTGCTTGAGGCTGCCGGTCGGGTGGCTGGATTCGTCCTTGAAGTAGAAGCGGATGTCCGGATAGCCGGGCAAGTCCAGGGGAATGAGGTGGGTGTCGGAAGACCGGTTGAAATCGGCCTCGATCCTGTGGATCGCTTCGTGGGTCCAGTCTGAATGCGGCATGGCGCTTCCCCGGCAATACTGCGAGTGACAGGCCCGGTCTGCTCAGAGGCCGGGGCGGTGGGGCGTGCCGCCATCGTACAGGAGTGCCGAGACCCGCAGCCACGACCGGCATGGCACATGCGAGTTGTAACAGCCCTTGATGTTCATTTAACCAACACGTTAAATGACAACATGCCGAACACCAGCGACCCGCTCTCCACCATCTTTGCCGCCCTGGCCGACCCGACGCGCCGCGCGATCCTGGCGCGGCTGTCCGAGGGCGACGCCCCGGTCAGCGAACTGGCGCGCCCGTTCGATATCTCCGGTCCGGCCATCTCCCGGCATCTGCGTGTGCTGGCGGAGGCGGGACTGATCGAGCGGGAGATCGACGCACGCTGGCGCATCTGCCATTTGCGCCCTGGCGCCATGCGCGATGCGCACGGCTGGCTGGAGACCTATCGCCGGCTTTGGGAAGGCAATCTCGACAGGCTGGTGGCCTTTGTCGAGCAAACGCAAAGCGAGACCGCTGTCACCCATTCGAAAAAGGGGATCAAGTCATGACTGAAGCTGCAACGTTTCACCTGGAGATGACCCGCCAGATCCGCGCGCCGCGCGAGCGGGTGTTTGATGCATTCACCGACCAGGCCGCCCTGGCCGCCTGGCATTGCCCGCGTGGCATGCAGGTGCGGGAAGCCAGCGCGGATGCGCGCGTGGGCGGCCGCTATCGGCTGGTGATGGGAGCGAAGGACGGCGAACAGCACATTGTCGGGGGCGAGTATCAGGCAATCGATCGCGCCAACTTCCTGGCCTATACGTGGCAATGGGAAGGCAGCGAACTACCCGCCGGCGTACGCACGCTGATCGAGATCACGCTGACCGACAAGGATGGCGGTACCCACCTGCACATGCGCCATAGCGGCTTCCCCGATGCCGCCACGCGCGATTCGCACGAGAGCGGCTGGCAATCCGTCTTCAACAACCTCAGCGACTATCTGGATGCCGAAGGCAGCGCCGGCACGCTGACCGTCTACGGCGACGCGCGCAGCACCTACGTTCGCACCGTGCGCCTGGCGCTCGAAGAAAAAGGCGTGCGCTACACGCTCAAGCCGGTTGCGCCGCACAGCGACGAACTGCTGGCCCACAACCCGTTCGGCCGCATTCCGGCATTCGCCGACGGTCCGATCGAGTTCTATGAAACGCGCGCCATCCTGAGCTACCTCAACGAGGTCTTTGGCGGCCCGAACCTGATTCCGCAAACCGGCCCTACTGCGCGCGCACGCTGCGAGCAGTGGATCAGCCTGATCAACTGCCACGCCTACGATGCGATGGTGCGCCGCTATGTGCTGCAGTACGTATTCCCGAAGGGCCCGGACGGCAAGCCCGATCGCGCCACCATCGAGGGGGCCCTGCCCGATATCGCGCGCAATCTTGACGCCCTCGAGCAGGCCTACGACGGGCGCGATTTCCTGGTCGGCAATGCGTTGTCGATGGCCGACCTGTTCTTCGCACCGATCGTCGAGTATCTGGGGCGATTCCCGGAAAGCGCCGCGATGCTGGAGGCACGGCCGAACATCCGGCGTGCTCATGCGGTCATGCGCGCGCGGCCGAGCTACGCGGCCACGCAACCGGATCTCGGCTGACCGTTCGAGAGCAGAGGCTCCTATAAGGGGGCCTCTATCTCCATTGAAGAGGCGACACCGCCAACTTGGCTCCAACCGATGCACCAGAGAGCAATGCACGAAATAAGGCATCAAACGATGCTAATATAGATGCTCCACTTGTGGAGCCGTCCATGCGTACCACCATCGCTCTTGATGACGAATTGATCGCCAAGGCTCAAGCCTATACGGGCTTGGAGGAAAAGTCGGCGCTTGTGCGCGAAGCGCTCAAAGCCTTGATCCAACGTGAGGCCGCGAGGCGGCTCGCGAATCTTGGCGGTAGCCAACCCGGCATACAGGGGGTGCCGCGTCGCCGGCAGGACGTCGAATGATTCTTGTCGACACCTCGGTCTGGATCGACCACATTAATGCGTCCGATCCTTTGCTGGTCAGTCTGCTTGTCGAGGAGCGTGTCCTGGCTCATCCATTCGTGATTGGCGAGATATCGCTGGGCAGTCTGCGCAACCGGGAAGTTGTGCTCGGTGCCTTGCTCGATCTGCCCCGGGCCCCGATTGCAACGCCAGAAGAGACGTTCTACCTGATCGAACGAGAAGGATTATTCAATCGTGGGATCGGCTATGTCGATACATCGCTGCTGGCATCCGCACGTCTGCATCCCGGCGCCACCATCTGGACTCGCGACAAGCGATTGAAGAGGGTTGCCGACGAACTCAACTTGGGCGCAATGCTTGAGCATTAGTCGAGGGGCGTCAGCCAGCCTTGACCAACCATGCCCGCAGCTCCCGCCAGGCATGCAGTTTTTCCGGGTACGGCATAGTATGGGCAGGACTACTTGAAGGAAGCCTGAGAATGCGATGGTTGCCGCCATACCGCCCGAGAGCCTTCAAGCCAATACGCTCAGCCGTACCCCCATTGAACGCAATCACACTCAGCTTCGGCAGCGATTCGATCAATCCCACCAAATCATTTCCCGCATGACTGCGAATGTTGCTGTCCAAGCTACCCTCGCGCTTGGCTTCAGCCACGACGTCCCATAGACCAACGTGACGCGCCAGAAGCGTTTGCAACCGCGCAGCGTAGTCCATGTGAACCAGGTCTTCGCCAAGAATGTCGCCGACCAAGCGCCAAAATTGGTTCTGCTTGTGGGCGTAATACTGAACTTGCGCCAATGACGCCTCGCCCGGCAGGCTGCCGAGAACCAATACGCGCGTCTCGGCGTCGACCACTGGAGGAAAGCAGCGCTTCAGCGTCATGAGTCGTTATGGTTGTATCCGCAGCCGGAAGCAAAAGGGCCGGTCACCCGGCCCTCTTGCTCACGCCTGCATTCAGGCCAGCAGCTTGTTCACACGCTGCACGTAGGCAGTCGGATCATCGAGCATGCCCCCTTCAGCCAGCAGTGCCTGATCAAACAGCACCAGCAGGCGGTCATTGAAGCCATCACCCTCCGGCAGGTCGCGCAGCTTCTTCACCAGCGCGTGCTCGGGATTGAGTTCCAGGATCGGCTGTGCGTCCGGCGCCTTTTGGCCAGCCTGTTTCAGCAGGCGCTGCAGGTAGCCGCTCATGTCGCCTTCGTCCGAGACCAGGCACGACGCCGATTCGGTCAGCCGCAGCGTTACGCGCACGTCCTTGGCCTTGCCTTCGAGCACGGTCTTGGCGCGAGCGACAACATCCTTCCATTCGGTCTCGGCCTTCTCCTGCTCGGCCTTTTCAGCCTCGTCGGCAAGCGTGCCCAGGTCGAGGTCGCCACGGGCCACCGAAACCAGTTCCTTGCCATCGAACTCACGCAGGAACGACAGCATCCACTCGTCGACGCGGTCGGTCAGCAGCAGCACTTCGATGCCCTTCTTGCGGAAGACTTCGAGGTGGGGACTGTTCTTCGCGGCGGCCCAGGTATCGGCCGTCACGTAGTAGACCTTGTCCTGCCCTTCCTTCATGCGGCCGACATAGGCCGCCAGCGACACGGTCTGCTCGGCGTTGTCGTTGTGCGTCGAGCTGAAGCGCAGCAGCTTGGCAATGCGCTCCTGGTTGGCCTGGTCCTCGCCCATGCCTTCCTTCAGCGCCTGGCCGAACTGCTGCCAGAAGGTCGCGTACTTGGTGCGCTCCGCTTCTTCCTCGCTGTCGGCCAGCGCCTCCAGCATCGACAGCACGCGCTTGGTGCTGCCTTCGCGGATCGCCTTGACGTCGCGGCTTTCCTGCAGCAGTTCGCGCGAGACGTTCAGCGGCAGGTCGGCGGAATCGATCACGCCCTTGACCCAGCGCAGGTACGACGGCAGCAATTGCTCGGCGTCGTCCATGATGAAGACGCGCTTCACATAGAGCTTGAGGCCGTGCTTGTGGTTGCGGTCCCACATGTCGAACGGCGCGCGCGACGGGATGTAGAGCAGCTGCGTGTATTCGCTGCGGCCTTCCACGCGGTTGTGCGTCCAGGCCAGCGGCGCCTCGTTGTCGTGCGCGATGTGCTGGTAAAACGCGGCGTACTGCTCTTCCGTGATGTCCGACTTCGCGCGCGTCCACAGCGCGCTGGCCTGGTTGACGCTTTCCCACTCGTCGGTGCGCTTGTACGCGCTGGTATCGGCATCCCACACTTCCTTGGGCATGCGAATCGGCAGCGAGATATGGTCCGAGTACTTCTGGATGATGCTCTTCAGGCGCCAGGCCGAGAGGAAATCGTCCTCGCCTTCGCGCAGGTGCAGCGTGATGGTGGTGCCGCGCTCGGCGCGCGTGATGGCGTCGACGCTGAACTCGCCGTCACCTGCGCTTTCCCAGCGCACGGCTTCGTCGGCGGCCACGCCCGCGCGGCGGGTTTCGACGGTGACCTTGTCGGCCACGATAAAGGCCGAGTAAAAGCCCACGCCGAACTGGCCGATCAGCGCGGCGTCCTTCTGCTGGTCGCCGGACAGCTGCTGGAAGAATTCCCTGGTGCCCGAACGCGCGATGGTGCCCAGGTTGCGGATGGCCTCGTCGCGGCTCATGCCGATGCCGTTGTCGGTGATCTTCAGCGTGCGCGCGGTGGCGTCGGCTTCGATGCGGATGGCCAGGTCGGCGTCATTTTCGAGCAGCGAGGGGTTCGCGATCGCCTCGAAGCGCAGCTTGTCGGTGGCGTCGGAAGCATTCGAGATGAGCTCGCGCAGGAAAATTTCCTTGTTGCTGTACAGCGAGTGAATCATCAAGTGCAGCAGTTGCTTCACTTCCGCCTGGAAGCTCATCGTTTCGTGCGGTGCGGACATGGTTCTCCTTTTCGAATCCGGAAAATCAGGGAATTGGGGTCGGCGCAGGGCCAATGCTCCCGGAAATAGGGCCGGTTCCGGCCAATTTCAAGGCCGGCCTGCCGTTCAGCGCCGGTCCAGTTGCCGGGACAGGAAGTCGAGCATGTCGGGATCGCCGCTGCTGGCGACATTGAAGCGCATCCACCCCGACGGCATCTGCGACGGGGAAAACAGGCTGCCGGGCGCGAACAGGTAGCCCTCCTCGTGCCCCGCGGTGGCGATGGCATTGGTATCGCGGCCGGTATCGGCCCACAGGTACATGCCCGCATGCTGGCCGGGGAACAGGCGCAGGCCGCGGCGTTCCAGCTCGCGGCGGGTTTCGTCGCGCGCCCGGTCGAGGCGGCCGCGCACGCGCTCCACGTGCTTGCGGTAGTGGCCCTCGGTCAGCACCTTGTACAGCACGCGCTCGTTGATTTCCGGCGTGGCCAGGCCGGCCAGCAGCTTGCTGTCGGTCAGCGTCGCGGCCAGGTCCGGGTGCGCGGCGACAAAGCCCACGCGCAGGTTCGCCGCCAGCGTCTTGGAAAAGCTGCCCAGGTAGATCACGCGGCGCAGCTGGTCCAGGCTGGCCAGCCGTGTCGCCGCGTGGCCCGGCGGGCACAGGTCGCAGTAGATGTCGTCCTCGACGATCAGGAAATCGTACTGCTCGGCCATCTGCAGCAGCCGGAACGCCTTGGCGGCCGACAGCGAGGTGCCGGTCGGGTTGTGCAGCACCGAGTTGATGACGAACAGGCGCGGCCGGTGCGCCTGGACGATGCGCTCGAGCGCCTCCGGGTCTGGGCCTTCGGCCGTGTAGGGCACGCCGGTCACCTGCGCGCCCTGCGCGGCAAAGCGGCCGAACATCACGAACCAGGCCGGGTCGCCGACCAGCACGGTGTCGCCCGGGCGCAGGTAGAGCCGCGCGATCAGGTCCAGCGCCTGCGTGATGCCCGAAGTCAGCACGATCTGCTCCGCCGTGGCGCCGATCTCCAGTTCCTCCAGCCGCGTGCGCAGCTGCTGGCGCAGCGGCAGGAAGCCCTGCGGCGTGCCGCTGGCCAGGAAATGGCTGCCGGGCTGGCGGCCCAGCCCGCGCAGCGCGCTGGCGATCAGTTCGCCATCGAGCCATTCGTTGGGCAGGAACCCCAGCCCCGGCGCCTTGTGGGTCTCGGCGGTATGGAACATGCTGCGCAGCAGCCAGGTCACGTCGATATTGCGCGCGGCCACCGCCACGGGTGCCACCGGCGCGGCCGAGGCCTGCGCCACGCGTTCGCGCACGTAGAAGCCCGAGCCGCGGCGCGATTCCAGGTAGCCCAGCGCCACCAGGCGTTCATAGGCCTCCACCACGGTAAAGCGCGAAATGCCCTTCTCCTGCGCCAGCTGGCGGATCGACGGCATGCGCATGCCCGCGCGGAACACGCGTTCGTCGATGCGCATGCGGGCCCATTCGGTCAGTTGCTCGACCAGCGTCATCTGCGCCGACGGCACCGGGTCCGGCATGCGTTCGGTGCTGCCGGCCGCGCCTGGCGGCACGACCAGCCGCAACGGGCGCGCCGACGTGTCCTGTGCGCCGCCTTCGCTATCCTTGCGCTCGGGCGCGGCGGAGGAATCCTGCTGGTGGCTGCCATCCATGTAGTGCTCCCGCAACTGTACTGAATACGATCCGCATAACTGTACCGGTACTGTACCGACTACCTTGTCTACCATCAAGCCAACATGAAGCTCGCCCTCGATCACCTCGTCATTGCCGCCCAGACGCTCGATGCCGGCACGGAATACGTCGCCGACGTGCTCGGCGCTGCCCCGCACGGTGGCGGCGCCCATGCGGCCATGGGCACGCACAACCGCGTGCTCGGGCTCTTTGGCGGGATGTACCTGGAAGTGATCGCGATCGACCCGGACGCCCCTGCGCCGCGGCGCCCGCGCTGGTTCGGGCTCGACAGCGACAGCGTGCGCGCGCGCCTGGAGGGCGGCCCCTGCCTGCTCCACTGGGCAGCACGCGTGACCCGACCCGCCGACCTGACGCGCTGGCAGGCGCAGTATCCCGACCGGATCGCGCCGGTCATTGCCATGCAGCGCGGCGACCTGCACTGGCGCATCACGGTGCCCGAGGACGGCAGCCTGCCGGCATGGCATGGTGAAGCCGCCAGCGCTGGCGACGGCCTGCTGCCGAGCCTGATCCAGTGGGACGTGGCCGCTCATCCGGGCGCAAGCCTGCCGCGCCAGGACCTGGCGCTGCGCCGGCTCACCGGCCGGCACCCGAACGCCGAATTGCTGCGCCATGGCCTGGCGTGGCTGGGCTGCGAGCCTCTGATGACGCTGGAACAAAGCGACGCTCCGCCGCAGCTCATCGCAGAAATCGAAACGCCGCAGGGCATCCGTACCCTGCGCTAGACCCCAACATCGACAAGAACAAGACCACGGAGACTCACCGATGACCGCCACGCGCAAACGCTTCGACGACGATCCCTACCTCGACCATTGCAGCGCGACCGTGCTGTCGGCGAGCGAGGCCGGCATCGAGCTCGACGAGACCGTCTGCTATGCACGCAGCGGCGGCCAGGCCGGCGACACGGCCACGCTGACCCTGGCGGATGGCCGCACCATCGGGATCGCGGACACCGTCTATGCCGACGACCGCGCCCGCATCCTGCACGTGCCCGTGGCGGGGGCGCAGCTGCCGCGGCCGGGCGAGCGCGTCACGGTAGCCATTGACTGGCAACGCCGCCACCGGCTCATGCGCCTGCACACCTGCCTGCACCTGCTTGGCTCGCTGATTCCGGTGCCGGTAACGGGCTGCGGCATCTCGCCCGACTCGGCGCGCATCGACTTCGACCTGCCCGAATCGACGCTGGACAAGGCCGAGCTGACCGAACAGCTCAATGCGCTGATCCGTGCCAACACCGCGGTGCGCATCACGCTGATCACGCCGCAGGAGCTGGCTGCGCAGCCCGAGCTGGTACGCACCATCGGCGCCGCGCCGCCGGCCGGCACCAGCAGCATCCGCATCGTCGAGATCCCGGGCGTGGACCGCCAACCGTGCGGCGGCACGCATGTGGCCAACACCGGCGAGATCGGCACCGTGGCCGTCACCAAGATCGAGAAGAAGAGCCGCACCAACCGGCGCGTGGTCGTCAATTTCGCCTGAGCGCCATGACCGGAGATTTTTTGACCGGCCTCTCGGCCGCGCAATTCCTGGCGCTCGTCACCTTGCTTGCGGTGGGTTCGTTCACACCGGGGCCCAATACCACCATTGCCGCGGTGACCGGCGCCAATTTCGGCTTGCGCGCGACGCTGCCCCATTGCGTGGGCGTGGCCTTCGGCTTTGCCAGCATCCTCGCGTTGTGCGCGGTCGGCGTCGGCGCGCTGATCCTGAGCAATCCGGCGCTGGCCACCATCGTGCACATGGCCGGCGTGGGCTACCTGCTGTGGCTGGCGGCCAGGCTCGCGCGCAGCACCGTGCTCGCGGAGAAACAGGTCCTGCGCCCGCTCAGTGTGTGGCAGTCAGCCGTGCTGCAGTACGCCAACATCAAGGCGTGGATGATGGCGCTGGCCACCGCGGCGTCGTACATGGCCGGTGCGCCCTCGCCCGCGCAACGGGTGCTGCTGGTATGCACGACCTTCGGCATCTTCGGCTTCGTCAGCAACAGCGTGTACGGCGTGCTGGGCGCTTCGTTGCGGCAATGGCTGATGCAGGGCAAGCGCGTGCGCTGGTTCAACCGCGCCATGGGCCTGGCGCTGGCACTCACCGCCGCGTGGATCGCCGTAAGCGTGCACCCCGCGGCGGCCTGATCCGGCCATGACCGCCAACATTGCCATGACTTCTGCGCAGACGCTCCCCTCCGCTTCGCATCCGCCGCATTTCAGCGGCATGCTGCTCGGCTTCTGGTACGCGGGCCTGGCAAAAGGCGTCGTGGCGCGTGTCGGGCAGATACAATTGCTGCAGCCGTTTCTGGCGCTGGCGGGCGGCACCCTGCTGCTGGCCGAGCCGCTTGACCCCGCCACCATCGCCTTCGCGGTGGCCGTGATCGCCGTGGTGGCACTGGTCCGCCGCGCCGCCGTGCAACAGGCCGTCCCCACGGTCCCCACAACCGCAGCACAAACACCCCCTATCCTTTCCGAACGCACTCACTGACAGGAGATCACATGTCCGTCTATGACACCCTTGCACGCCTTGGCGTGGAACTGCCCACCGCCGGCGCCCCGGCTGCCGCCTATGTCATGGCCGCGCAGACCGGCAATACCGTGTTCCTGTCGGGCCATATCGCCCGCAAGGACGGCAAGGTATGGGCCGGCAAGCTCGGCAAGGACATCGACACCGAATCCGGCAAGGCCGCCGCGCGTTCCATCGCCATCGACCTGCTGGCCACGCTGCATGCGCACGTGGGCGACCTGAACCGCGTCACGCGCATCGTCAAGGTGATGAGCCTGGTGAACTCGACGCAGGAATTCACCGAGCAGCATCTGGTGACCAACGGCGCCTCGGAGTTCCTGGCCGAAGTCTTCGGCGACAAGGGCAAGCACGCGCGCAGCGCGTTCGGCGTAGCGCAGATTCCGCTGGGCGCCTGCGTCGAGATCGAAATGATCGTCGAAGTGAACTGAACGGACTGCCGCTGCCGCGATGCGCATCGACAACCTGCCCTTCGGCACCACCGACTGGTCCGCGGTCGAACCCACGCGCCACCCCGGAGAACGGGGCGAGGCGCTGTGGCGCACGCGCCAGTTCGGCGACATCCGGGTGCGCATGGTCGAGTACTCGGCCGGCTACCTGGCGGACCACTGGTGCACCAAGGGCCATATCCTGTTCGTCCTGGACGGCGAACTGCATACCGAACTGGAAGACGGCCGCCAGTTCGTGCTCCGCGCGGGCACGAGCTACCAGGTCGCCGACCAGGCGGAACCGCACCGATCGTCCACGCCGACCGGGGCCAGACTATTCATCGTTGACTGAACCGCCCGCGAGGCGGTTCTCCCCAGACAAAAGAGAAATATCATGCAATGGGCCATCTCCCGCCGGGCGCAGCAACTGACCAGCTCGGCCATCCGCGAAATCCTGAAGGTGACCGAGCGTCCGGAAGTCATTTCCTTCGCCGGCGGACTGCCCTCGCCGGCATCCTTCCCGGTAGCGGCCATGGAGGCGGCGACGGCCCGTGTATTTGCCGACAACCCGGCCGCCGCACTGCAATACGCGGCCACCGAAGGCTACCTGCCGCTGCGCGAATTCATCGCCAGGCGCCACAACGTGGCCGTGGAGCGCGTGCTGATCACCACCGGCTCGCAGCAGGCGCTGGACCTGATTGCCAAGGTGCTGATCGATCCGGGCAGCAAGGTGCTGGTGGAAACGCCGAGCTACCTCGGCGCGCTGCAGGCGTTCTCGCTGTTCGAGCCGGAATTCACCTCCGTGCCCACTGACGACAAGGGCCTGCAGCCTGAAGCGCTGACCGCCGAGCTGACCGCCGGCGCGCGCTTCCTGTACGCCCTGCCCAACTTCCAGAACCCGACCGGCCGCCGCCTGCCGCTGGAACGCCGCCAGGCCCTGGTGGCGCGCGCCAAGGAGTTCGGCGTGCTGCTGGTCGAAGACGATCCCTATGGCGAACTGAGCTACACCGGCGACCAGCTCCCGACCCTGCTGTCGATGAACCCCGACGGCGTGATCTATATGGGTTCGTTCTCCAAGATCCTGGCGCCGGGCCTGCGCCTGGGCTTCGTGATCGCGCCGCCGGCACTGCACTTCAAGCTGTGCCAGGCCAAGCAGGCATCCGACCTGCATACGCCGAGCTTCACCCAGCGCGTGGCCTACGAGACCGTGCGCGACGGGTTGCTCGATCGCCACATCCCGACCATCCGCGCGCTGTACGGCAAGCAGTGCCAGGTCATGCTCGACGCGCTGGCGCGCCACATGCCCGAAGGCGTAAGCTGGAACCAGCCCGAGGGCGGGATGTTCATCTGGGTGCAGTTGCCTCAAGGGTTGGGGCTGGACAGCATGGCGATCCTGGAGGAAGCGGTGAAGCGCAACGTCGCCTACGTGCCGGGCGCGCCCTTCTATGCCAGCAACCCGCAGCGCAACACGCTGCGCCTGGCGTTCGTCACCGTGCCGCCCGAGCGCATTGAACAAGGCGTGGCGATCCTGGGCAAGCTGTTCCGCGAAGCCATCGCCTCGGCGCCGCAGGCCCGCGTGGCCTGAAAAACAACCGCAAAAGATCAGGGGGAGAATCTTCATGCTGCGGATCTGGGGTCGACTGTCGTCGATCAATGTACAGAAGGTGGTCTGGTGCGCGCGCGAGCTGCACCTGGACCATGAGCGCGTGGACATCGGCGTCAACCAGGGCGACCTGGACACCGAAGCCTATGTCCGCCTCAACCCCAACCGCCAGATCCCCGTGATCGAGGACTTCCGCGGCACGGACGTGGGCGGCGAGCCCTTCGTGCTGTGGGAATCCAATGCCATCGTGCGCTACCTGTGCGCGCGGTATGGCGAGGGCACGCTGTGGCCGGAAGACGTCAAGGCGCGCGCCTCGGCCGACCGCTGGATGGACTGGCAGACCACCACCTTCAGCCCGGCCATGGTCACCGCCTTCCTGAACATGGTGCGCGTAGCACCCGAGAAGCGCGACGATGCCGCCGTGGCCGCGTCATGCGCACGCACCGAGCCGCTGGCCGCGCTGCTCGACAAGGCCCTGGCCGGGCGCGAGTTCATCGGCGGCGACCGCTTCACCATGGCGGACATCTCGCTGGCCTGCGCCGCCCATCGCTGGATGGGCACGCCGGTCGCCCACGAACCGCGCCCCGAGCTGGAGCGCTGGCTGGCGGCCATGCGCGCGCGCCCGGCCGCCGAAGGCATCCTGGAACTGCCGCTGCGCTGAGCACGCGGCGGCTGACCCGCTTATTTGCCGGCGCGCGAGCCCGACGCCGCCGTGAACACCCCGAGTCCGATGAAGGCTGCAGCCGTCAGGTAGCGGCCTGCCGCCCGCGCCCGGCCGGCACGGCGCAGCGCCGGCATCACGGCGGCCGCCGCGGTCACGTAGCAGACGTCGGTGGTCGCCGCGATCAGCACGAAGCCCACGCCCAGCGCCAGGCTCTGCGTCAGCGCAGAACCGGCCGGGTTCATGAACTGCGGCAGGAAGGCGGCGAAGAAGATCGCGGTCTTGGGATTCAGCAGGGCCACCACGAAGCCGTCTCGCAATACCTGGCGCAGCGGACGCGCCGGCGGCGGCGTATCCGTGGCAACTGCCGGCGCGGCGCGCAAGGTACGGATGCCCAGCCAGATCAGGTACGCCGCCCCCGCGTACTTCACCACGGTAAAAGCGAGCGCCGACACCGAGAACAGCACGGCCAGTCCGAGCGCGGCGCCCGCGGCATTACCAAGATTGCCCAGCGCCACGGCGCCCACGGACGCCAGCCCGGCACGCCGGCCCTGCGCCAGCGTACGCGTCACGATATAGACCACCGCCGGGCCTGGCGTCACGGCCAGCGCCAGGCTGGCCAGCACGAAGGCGCCAAGCAGCGGCCACGGGGGAAGGAACTCGGGCATGGTGTCTTCCTTTGTCGGATCCATCGGCATTCGGCAGACAGGCTACGCACACCGCGCACCGCTGCCAAGCTGACATTATGGTCATTCCCTGGTTGGCATACATTTCGAAGAGGCGCCGTTTAGAGTACTCTGCGCTTTGGGCAGCACATGCTCCATGCTGCCCCCAGGCAAACCCTGACCCCTGAATCCGGTTCATGTATGCCATGACCGGATTTAAGGCGGCGTGGTGGGAGCCCATCCTTACAATCCTTGTTCGACTCGCGTGTGCGGCTGACGCCGCACGTCTGTACGCGATGTACAACGGCAGCCAAGGGCACGGAGATCGCCCGGGCTGCCCGAGCCAAACCTGAGGAGGATTTCAATCGTGTGGAGTCAAGTCTATGACCCGCTAGGCAATATGGCGCTGTCGACCATTGCCGCGGGCATCCCCGTAGCCGTGCTGCTGGCAGCGCTGGCCTTCTTTCACATGCAGGCGCACCTGGCCGCCGGCCTGGCATTGGTGGTGGGTGTCGTCGTGGCTTCGGCGGTCTTCGGCATGCCTGCGGCCATGGCCGGCAAGGCGGCCGGACTGGGCATTGTCTCCGGCCTGTTCCCGATCGGGTGGATCGTCCTCAACATCATCTTCCTGCACCGGCTCACCACGCTGAACGGCTCCTTCAAGGTATTGCAGACCTCGATCTCCGGCGTGACCGAGGACCGCCGCCTGCAACTGCTGATGGTGGCCTTCAGCTTCGGCGCGTTCTTCGAGGGCGCCGCCGGCTTCGGCACGCCCGTGGCCGTGACCGGCGCCATCCTGATCGGCCTGGGCTTCTCGCCGCTGGCCGCGTCGGGCCTGGCCCTGATCGCCAACACCGCGCCGGTGGCCTTCGGCGCGCTCGGTGCGCCGATCATCGGCCTGTCTTCGGTGACCGGCATCGACCAGGTCACGCTGTCGGCCATGATCGGCCGCCAGCTGCCGTTCTTCTCCGTGCTGGTGCCGTTCTGGCTGATCTGGGCCTTTGCCGGCTTCCGCGGCATGCTCGCGATCTGGCCGGCGATCCTGGTCGCAGGCGTGAGCTTCGCCGTCCCGCAGTTCCTGGTGTCGAACTACCACGGTCCGTGGCTGGTCGACGTGATCTCGGCCCTGATCTCGCTGGGTGCGCTGACGCTGTTCCTGAAGATCTGGCATCCGAAGGAAATCTGGACCACCACCAAGATCCTGGGCCGCCACGACGAATCCAAGGTGGACCACCCCGAAGCGCTCGAAGCCGACGCCCGGGCCACCGCCGCATCGGCCGGCATCTCGGTGGCCAAGGCCTGGGTGCCCTGGATCATCCTGACGGTGTTCGTGTTTGTCTGGGGCATCCCCGAGTTCAAGAAGTTCATGGATGCCGTCTGGCAGTGGAAATTCCCGATCCCTGGCCTGGACAAGGCGGTACTCAAGCATCCGCCGGTGACGCCCAAGGAGATCGCCGAGCCTGCCATATTCGCCTTCAACGTGCTGTCGATGGCCGGCACGGGGATCCTGGTCTCGGCAATCGTGGGCGGCCTGGTGATGGGCTATTCCGTGCCGCGCATGATCAAGGAGTACTGGGAAACCATCAAGCTGACCAAGTACTCGCTGCTGACCATCAGCGCCATGTTCGGCATCGGCTACCTGACCCGCTACTCGGGCCTGGACGCCACGCTGGGCCTGGCGTTCGCGCAGACCGGCGTGCTCTACCCGCTGTTCGGCACCATGCTGGGCTGGCTGGGGGTGGCGCTGACGGGCTCGGACACCGCCTCCAACGTGCTGTTCGGCGGCCTGCAGAAGACCACCGCCGAGCAGCTTGGCCTGTCGCCGGTGCTGATGTCCGCGGCCAACAGCTCGGGCGGCGTGATGGGCAAGATGATCGACGCGCAGTCCATCGTGGTGGCCTCCACCGCCACCAAGTGGTACGGCCATGAAGGCGACATCCTGCGCTACGTGTTCTTCCATTCGATCGCGCTGGCGATCCTGGTCGGCATCTTCGTGACGCTGCAGGCCTACGTGCATCCGTTCACGCAGATGGTCATCCACTGACCTGGCCAGGCCGCAAACCCGGCAGCCGATTCGCCGGCTGATTCGCCTGCCCCTTGCAGCCCCGCCCCGGCGGGGCTGTTTGTTTTGGGGCGTATCATGTTGCGTCTGATCCACCGCACCGACGCACCTCCGTTTCCGGCCGCGCCACCCCACCCGGATGCCGCCGGCCCGAACGGACGCCATGGAACCGCCATGCCGATACGCCGCCTGGAACGCCTGATCGATCCCTTCCGCCATATGCCCGACCATAAACCGCCGGGCGAAGTATGGCGCTTCTACGCCTATTTCCTGCGCGAAGTCTGGCCGGTGTTCGGCGCCCTGCTGGTGGTCGGGCTGGTCGGCGCGCTAATCGAGGTATCGCTGTTCAGCTTCCTCGGCCGCCTGGTGGACCTGGCGCAGACCTCGCCCGCCGCAGGCTTCTTCAGCCGCCACCGCAACGAACTGCTGTGGATGGCGCTGGTCGCTCTGGTGCTGCGGCCGCTGTTCCTCGGCCTGCATGACGTCCTGGTGCACCAGGTCATCAACCCGAGCCTGGCCAACCTGGTCCGCTGGCAGAACCACCGCTACGTGCTCAAGCAGAGCCTGTCGTTCTTCCAGAACGACTTTGCCGGCCGCATCGCGCAGCGCATCATGCAGACCGGCTTTTCGCTGCGCGACTCGGCGGTTCAGGCCGTCGACGCGCTGTGGCACGTGCTGATCTACGCGGTCACCTCGCTGGTGCTGTTCGCCGAGGCCGACTGGCGCCTGATGATCCCGCTGCTGCTGTGGATTGCCTGCTACGTGGCGGCGTTGCTCCACTTCGTGCCGCGCGTCAAGCAGCGCTCGGTCGTTGCCACCGAGTCGCGCTCGCGGCTGATGGGCCGCATCGTCGACGGCTACACCAACATCGCCACGCTCAAGCTGTTCGCCCACACGCGCAAGGAAGAGGACTACGCGCGCAACGCCATGGCCGACCAGACCGACAAGTCGCGCCTGGCCGGGCGCATGGTGAGCGCGATGGACATCACCATCACCGCGATGAACGGCGCGCTGATCGCCGGCACGACCGGCATGGCGCTGTGGCTGTGGAGCCAGGGCCGGGTCACGACCGGGGCCATTGCGCTCACCACCGGGCTGGTGATCCGCATCAACAATATGTCGGGCTGGATCATGTGGGTGGTCAACGGCATCTTCGAGAACGTCGGCCAGGTCCAGGACGGCATGAAGACCATCTCCGTGCCGCGCACCGTGACCGACCGGCCTGGCGCGCAGCCGCTGCGCGTCACCGATGGCGCGGTGCGCTTCGAGCAGGTCGGGTTCCACTACGGCAAGGGCTCGGGCGTGATCGAAGGCGCGGACCTGACGGTGCGGCCGGGCGAGAAGATCGGGCTGGTCGGCCCGTCGGGCGCGGGCAAGTCGACGCTGGTCAACCTGCTGCTGCGGCTCTACGACCTGGAGCGTGGCCGCATCCTGATCGACGGCCAGGATATCGCGGGCGTGACGCAGGAAAGCCTGCGCGCGCAGATCGGCATGGTGACGCAGGACACCTCGCTGCTGCACCGCTCGATCCGCGACAACCTGCTCTATGGCAGGCCCGACGCCAGCGATGCCGAGATCGCGCAAGCGCTGCACCGCGCGCGCGCCGACGAGTTCGTCCCGCACCTGGCGGATGCCAGCGGCAACACCGGGCTGGAAGCGCTGGTCGGCGAACGCGGCGTGAAGCTCTCGGGCGGCCAGCGCCAGCGCATCGCCATTGCACGCGTGCTGCTGAAGAATGCGCCCATCCTGATCCTGGACGAGGCCACCTCGGCGCTCGACTCGGAAGTGGAAGCGGCGATCCAGGAAAGCCTCGAAACGCTGATGCAGGGCAAGACCGTGATCGCGATCGCGCACCGGCTTTCGACCATCGCGCGCATGGACCGGCTGGTGGTACTGGACCAGGGCCATATCGCCGAGAGCGGCACGCATGCGGAGCTGCTCGCGCATGGCGGACTGTATGCGCGGCTGTGGGCGCACCAGACCGGCGGCTTCGTCGGCGTGGACTGAACGACTCCGGTCAGAGCAAGCCAAGCAGGCCGGCCAGACCGCCGATGGCGACCAGCACGAGCGGGTGCACGCGCGTCTTCAGCATCAGCAGGACAGTCGCCACGGTAATCGCCGCCGCGCCCCAGCCGTGGTCGACGCTGCGCGCCAGCACCCACCCCGACGAGGCCAGCAGGCCGATCGTCAGCGCGGCCAGCCCGCGCCGGATCAGGCCGGGCCAGTTCGCATGCGGCGAACGGCCCGAGAAGTATTCGAACGCCAGCGCG
Organism: Cupriavidus sp. 22TCCZM01-5; assembly: GCF_057798915.1. NCBI lineage: Bacteria > Pseudomonadati > Pseudomonadota > Betaproteobacteria > Burkholderiales > Burkholderiaceae > Cupriavidus > Cupriavidus sp. 22TCCZM01-5. The sequence goes on along the minus strand of NZ_JBYOJR010000004.1, from coordinate 254,943 downwards.
ATCAGGCTGGACGGCCCGCACATGCCGAACATGGCCGCAAGCGAACCAGCAAAGCCCGCCACCTGCCAGCCGAACAGCGAGACGAACAGCACGTTGGGGCCAGGCGCCGCCTGCGAAATCGCGTACATGGCCGAGAACTGCGCATCGGTCAGCCAGCCATTGGCCTCGACCAGGTAGCGGTGCATGTCCGGCAGCGTGGAGCTGGCGCCGCCGATGGCCAGCAGCGACAGCGCGCTGAAATGGGCGAACAGGCTGCCCAGCACTTCGGCCGGACTCACGACTGCCCTCCGCGGCTCGCGCGCCATTCCAGCACCAGCGCGAGCGGCACGAGCACCGCCATGACCGGCACGAGTGACCAGCGCAGCAGTCCGATCACCAGGAAAGCCGCACCGCCAACCAGCACGGCGCGCAGGGTCGGCGACAGGCTCTGCGCCAGCCGGATGGCCATGGCCAGCATCAGGCCGGCCGATACCGCCGTCATGCCGGCCAGCATGCGCTGCACGGCGGGCACATCCTGGTAGTGCTGGTACAACAGGAGCAAACCCAGCACCAGTCCCATCGGCACCATGACGAGGCCGCCGAACGCGGCCAGCGCGCCGCGCCAGCCGGCAAAGCGCAAGCCCAGCATCAACGCCAGGTTGATGACATTGGGGCCGGGCAGGACCTGGCCCAGGCTCAGCAGTTCGACAAAATCGCGGTCATCCATCCAGCGGTTGCGCTCCACCACCGCGCGGCGCACGAACGGCAGCACGCCGCCAAAGCCGGACAGGCCCATGCGGGCGAACTCGATGAACAGGGTGCGGGGGGTGGGGGGCGGGGCGAGGGAAGACATGAGGAAGAAGAATTGCGACAACGGCAAGCAACTGCGGCAGCGTGAAATCTGCCGCTGCGGGTCTGCCCTCTCCCGCTGGCGGGAGAGGGCAGAAACCCTCGCGGGTTCAGTTCCCCGCAGGCGCCACAACCTTCACCGGATCAATCCGCACGCCCTTCAGCTTCGTTTCCAGCGCCTTGCCCTTGCGCGCGCGCTTGCCGACATACGGCAGCAGATTCGCGCCCGCCAGCTTCTGCGAGTCAGGCTTGCCGCCACGCGGCGTAGTGCCTGACACCAGCAGCCCCGGCGCGCCCACGCCAACCGCCTGCAGCAAGGTCTCCTTCGGCTCCAGCTCCATCAGGATCACGCCGCGGCCGCCGGCCGACAGCACCTTGACCTCGTCGAGCGCCACCAGCAGCATGCGGCCGTTGCCGGACAGGCAGGCCACGTGCGTGGCCTCGTCGCCGATCGGCGCGGGCGCGAGCGGGGCATCGCCGTCATCGAGCGTCAGGAAGGACTTGCCGCCCTTTTGCCGGCCCGTCATATCGCCGACCTTGGTCAGGAAACCATTGCCGCCCTGCGTAGCGATCAGCACGCGCTGCTCGGCACTGCCGGCAAGGGTATGGGCGATCTGGCTGCCCGGCTGCAGTTCGATCAGCGTGGTCAGCGGCACGCCGTCGCCGCGCCCGCCCGGCAGGCCGGCCACCGGCACCGAGTACACGCGGCCATTGGTGCCGAAGGCCAGCAGCACGTCCACCGTGCGGCACTCAAAGGTGCCGTACAGCGCATCGCCGGCCTTGAAGGTGAACTGCTGCGCATCGTGGCCGTGACCCTGGCGCGTGCGCACCCAGCCCTTCTGCGACACCACCACCGTGACCGGCTCGTCCACCACGCGCATCTCGGCGGCGGCGCGGCGCTCTTCCTGGATCAGCGTGCGGCGCGGGTCCTTGTCTTCCGGGCTGTACTGCTTCGCGTCGGTCTCGATCTCCTTGATGATGCGACGTCGCATCATGGTGTCGGACTTCAGCAACACGTCGAGGTCGGCCTGCTCTTCGCGCAGCTCCTTCAGTTCCTTCTCGATCCGGATCGCTTCCAGCCTGGCCAGCTGGCGCAGGCGGATTTCCAGGATGTCCTCGGCCTGCCGGTCGCTCAGGCCGAAGCGTTCGATCAGCGCGGGCTTGGGCTCGTCGCTTTCGCGGATGATGCGGATCACCTCGTCGATGTTCAGCAGCACCAGCATCCGGCCTTCGAGGATGTGGATGCGGTCTTCCACCTTGCCCAGGCGATGACGCGTGCGCCGCGTGACGGTGGCGAAGCGGAAGTCGATCCACTCGCGCAGGATGTCGCGCAGGCCCTTCTGGCGCGGACGGCCGTCCGTGCCGATCATCACGAGGTTGACCGGCGCGCCCGATTCCAGGCTCGTATGCGCGAGCAGCGTCTGGATGAATTCCTGCTGCTCGATGTTCTTGCTCTTGGGCTCGAACACCAGCCGCACCGGTGCGTCCTTGCCCGATTCATCGCGCACGGCGTCCAGCACCGCCAGCACCGTGGCCTTGAGCTGCTGCTGTTCCGGGGTCAGCGCCTTCTTGCCGGTCTTGACCTTCGGATTGGTCAGCTCTTCGATTTCTTCCAGCACCTTCTGCGCCGACGTGGCCGGCGGCAGTTCGGTCACCACCAGCTGCCACTGGCCGCGCGCCATTTCCTCGATGGTCCAGCGCGCGCGCACCTTCAGGCTGCCGCGGCCGGATTCATAGATCTGGGCGATATCCGCGGCCGGCGAGATGATCTGGCCGCCGCCCGGGTAGTCCGGGCCGGGCATCAGCGCCAGCAGTTCGGCCAGCGAGATGTTCGGGTTGCGGATCATCGCCACCGTGGCCCCGGCCACTTCGCGCAGGTTGTGCGGCGGCACTTCGGTGGCCATGCCCACGGCAATGCCCGACGCGCCGTTGAGCAGCACGAACGGCATGCGCGCCGGCAGCAGCTTCGGCTCTTCCATCGAGCCGTCGTAGTTGGCGATGAAGTCGACCGTACCCTCGTCGATCTCGTCGAGCAGCAGGCGCGAGATCGGCGTCAGGCGCGCTTCGGTGTAGCGCATCGCCGCGGCGCCGTCGCCATCGCGCGAGCCGAAGTTGCCCTGGCCGTCGATCAGCGGATAGCGCAGCGAGAAGTCCTGCGCCAGGCGCACCAGCGCGTCATAGGCCGACTGGTCGCCGTGCGGATGGTATTTGCCGAGCACGTCGCCCACCACGCGCGCGGACTTGACCGGCTTGGCGTCGGCGCGCAGGCCCATCTCGTGCATGGCGAACAGGATGCGCCGCTGCACGGGCTTCTGGCCATCCGCGACCTCGGGCAGCGCGCGGCCCTTGACCACGCTGACGGCGTAGTCGAGGTAGGCCCGCTCGGCGTAGCGCGCCAGCGTCAGCGAATCCGCGGGCTCTTCAGGTTGAAACGTGATGTCTTGTTGTTCCATGGATTGGCAAGAAGACGGCGCGCCATGATGTGAAGCCGGCGCGCCGGGTGGCTTGTTTATCGGGAATTCAGGTCAGGGCATGCTGCGCCGTCCGCCGATCACCATCTTCACGCGCGACGGCGCGCCGGCTGCCGCGCTGGTACGGGTCACGACCGGGCCGCCGCCGGGCTTGTAAAGCCGGTAGAACTGCAGCACGGTGCTCACGTATTGCTGCGTCTCCGGGTACGGCGGAATCCGGTTGTTGTAGCGCTGCACCGCGCCCTCGCCCGCGTTATAGGCGGCCAGCACCAGTTCCAGGTTGTCGGGAAACAGCTCCATCAGCCAGCGCAGGTAACGCACGCCGGCCGAGATGTTGGTGCGCGGGTCGGCCAGCTTTTCCTCCACGCTGCGGCGCGCGTCGGCGCTTACGCCAAAGCGCGTGCCGGTGTCGGGAATGACCTGCATCAGCCCGATGGCGCCCTTGGGCGACACGGCCGACGGGTTGAAGCCGGACTCCACCGCCATCACCGCCTTGACCAGCGCCGGGTCGACGTCCTGCTTCTCCGCGATCTGCCGGATCATCGGCTCGACCTTGGCGATATTCGGATGGTTGACGACGTAGCGGTACAGCTTGTTCTGTTCGAGATCGGTCGCCGCGGCATTCGCGTCGCGCGAGGTATCGAAGCTGCCGCCGTTCCTCATGAAGAGCTTGTAGCGCTCATCGAGCTTGCGTTCGGCAAAGTGGGCGATGCCATCCGAGTCGATGAAGCCGTAGAGTTCGGCATGCGCCGCCGGCGCACAGGCGAGACCGGCCACCATCAGCACGGCCGCGGCCGCTGAATGCCATGGTTTGCGTGTCGGTCTCATTGTCATCATGCGATCCGGCTTGGGTGCGAGGACGCCAAAGCGGGCATTATCCCCCTTTGTCCGTCCGCGTACAGATAGCCCGTCAGATATCGGCCTCGACTTCGTTGCCCTTCTCTTCCAGCCAGCTGCGGCGCTGCGCGGCCTCGCCCTTGCCCATGAGCATGTTCATCATCTCGACGGTCTGCGGCAGGTCGAACTCGCCCAGCGCCACGGGCAGCAGGCGCCGCGTGTCCGGGTTCATGGTGGTTTCCCAGAGCTGTTCGGCGCTCATTTCGCCCAGGCCCTTGAAGCGGGAAATCTGCCAGCTGCCATCCTTGACGCCGTCCTTGAGCAGCTTGTCCTGGATGGCTTCGAGTTCACCTTCGTCGAGCGCGTACAGCTTCTGCGCGGGCTTCTTGCCACGCGCGGGCGCGTCGACTCGGAACAGCGGCGGGCGCGCCACGCAGACGTTACCGGCGTCGATCAGCTTCGGGAAGTGGCGGAAGAACAGCGTCAGCAGCAGCACCTGGATATGCGCGCCGTCCACGTCCGCGTCGGACAGGATGCAGATCTTGCCGTAGCGCAGGTTGGACAGGTCGGGCTCGTCGTGCGGGCCGTGCGGGTCCACGCCGATCGCCACCGCGATGTCGTGCACCTCGTTGTTGGCGAACAGGCGGTCGCGCTCGGTTTCCCAGGTATTGAGCACCTTGCCGCGCAGCGGCAGGATGGCCTGGAATTCCTTGTCGCGGCCCATCTTGGCGGAGCCGCCGGCGGAATCGCCCTCGACCAGGAAGATCTCGTTGCGCGTGACGTCGGTCGACTCGCAGTCGGTCAGCTTGCCGGGCAGCACGGCCACGCCGGAGCCCTTCTTCTTTTCCACCTTCTGCGCGGCGCGCGTGCGCGCCTGCGCCTGGCGGATCACCAGTTCGGCCAGCTTCTTGCCGTACTCGACGTGGTGGTTCAGCCACAGCTCCAGCGCCGGCCTGCTGAAGGTCGACACCAGACGCACCGCGTCGCGGCTGTTCAGGCGCTCCTTGATCTGGCCCTGGAACTGCGGGTCCAGCACCTTGGCCGAGAGCACGAACGAGGCGCGCGCGAACACGTCCTCGCTCATCAGCTTGACGCCCTTGGGCTGCAGCGCGTGCATCTCGATAAAGCTCTTGACCGCCTGGAACAGGCCTTCGCGCAGGCCGGACTCGTGCGTGCCGCCGGCCGGCGTGGGGATCAGGTTGACGTAGGACTCGCGCACCGGCGCGCCTTCTTCGGTCCAGGCCACCACCCACGAGGCGCCTTCGCCATCGGCAAAGCCTTCCTCGCCGGGGTTGGCGTCCGGGTCGGCGAAATGCTCGCCCTCGAACATCGGGATCACGAGTTCGGCGCCGCTGCCCTGCGCCAGCGCCTCGACCAGGTAGCCCTTCAGGCCCTGGTCGTACTGCCAGGTCTGGGACTCGCCGGTCTTCTCGATCACCAGCGTCACTTTCACGCCAGGCAGCAGCACGGCCTTGCTGCGCAGCAGGCGTTGCAGTTCGGCCTGCGGGATCGCGGCCGAATCGAAATACTTCGCGTCCGGCCATACCTGGACGCGCGTGCCGTTCTTCTTCTCGCCGCGCTCGAGCTTGCGCGAGCTGAGCGGCGTGGTCACATCGCCGCCGGAGAAGGTCAGCGTGGACATCATGCCGTCGCGCCAGACCGACACGTCGAGCTGCGTCGACAGCGCATTGGTCACCGACACGCCCACGCCGTGCAGGCCGCCCGAGAACGCGTAGGCGCCGCCCTTGCCTTTGTCGAACTTGCCGCCGGCGTGCAGCCGCGTGAAGACGATCTCGACCACCGGCACGCCTTCTTCCGGGTGGATGCCGACCGGGATGCCGCGGCCGTCGTCCTCCACGCTGACGCTGCCGTCGCGGTGCAGCGTGACCAGGATCTCGGAACCGAAGCCGCCCAGCGCCTCGTCGGACGCGTTGTCGATCACCTCCTGCACGATATGCAGGGGGTTGTCGGTGCGGGTGTACATGCCGGGACGCTGCTTGACCGGCTCCAGGCCCTTCAGGACCCGGATGGAGGATTCGCTGTACTGACTGGTTTTGCTCGCCATGGAGTCGCTACGAAAGTGGAGATCCCGGCGGTTCGGGCGCGCATTCGTGGCTGCGCCGGGGTGCCGGGCACTGCATTGTAATGGAAGCCCGGACCGGCAAACGTGGCAAAAAGGCAGCGGCGCCGGCGCGCTTGCTTGCCGGCCGTCCGGATTACCATGCCGCCCGTCCGGACTTGCGGGCCCTGCCCGACGCGTTCCGGAAAGCCGGGGTAAACTCGCGCAGACCGGCTCCGGCACCCCCAATGCCGCCCCCGGCCAGCTCAACAAGAACGACAACAACTACGGCACCCCGCCGCCCGCAGCGAGCCCGATATGCAGAACCGACAACTCTCCCTGACCACCGTACTCGTGTGCGGCGGCCTGCTCGTCACCCTTTCGATGGGCATCCGGCATGGCTTCGGCCTGTTCAACCTGCCGATCACGCAGGCCCACGGCTGGAACCGCGAGACCTTCGCGTTCGCGCTGGCGCTGCAGAACCTGATGTGGGGCGCCAGCCAGCCCTTTGCCGGCGCGCTGGCCGACAAGTTCGGCGCGCTGCGCATCATGCTGATCGGCGTGGCGCTGTACGTCGGCGGCCTGGTGGTGATGGCGCTGTCGACCAGCGGCACGGCCTTCGCGACCGGCGCCGGCGTCATGATCGGCATCGCGCAGTCGGGCACGACCTACAGCGTGGTGTACGGCGTCATCGGCCGCGTGGCGAGCGCCGAGAAGCGCGTCTGGGCCATGGGCATTGCCGCCGCGGCGGGCTCTTTCGGCCAGTTCCTGATGATCCCGGTCGAGCAGACGCTGATCTCCGGGATGGGCTGGCAGAACGCGCTGTTCGTGATGGCGCTGATGGCCTGTGTCATGCTGCCGCTGGCGTTCACGCTGCGCGAACCGAAGATGGCCGCGCATGACGGCGGGCATCACCAGACCATCGGGCAGGCTATCCACGAGGCGTTCGGCAACCGCAATTTCCAGCTGCTGACGCTGGGCTACTTCGTATGCGGATTCCAGGTGGTGTTCATCGGCGTACACCTGGCCCCCTACCTGAAGGACCAGGGCCTGACCGATCCGAAGATCGCCACCGTGGCGCTCGCGCTGATCGGCCTGTTCAATGTGTTCGGCACCTACACCGCCGGCGCCATGGGCCAGCGCATGCCCAAGCGCTATCTGTTGTCGGCCATCTACCTGACGCGCTCGGTGGTGATTACCGGCTACCTGCTGCTGCCGCTCTCGACCGCCAGCACCTGGATATTTGCGGCGCTGATGGGCTTCCTGTGGCTGTCGACCGTGCCCCTGACCAACGGCATCATCGCCCAGGTGTTCGGGGTGAAATACCTGTCGATGCTGTCCGGCGTGGTGTTCTTCTCGCACCAGATCGGCAGCTTCCTGGGCGCCTGGCTGGGCGGCTACCTGTATGACCGCACCGGCGGCTACAACACGGTGTGGATGATCGCGATCGCGCTGGGCGTGATGGCCGCGCTGGTCAACCTGCCGATCCGCGAGCACGCGCTGGCGCGCCCGCAGCCGGTTGCGGCATGACTACCGCCGCCCGCGAGCACGTGTTGCGCGCTGCCGGCCTGCTGGTGCTGGCGGCGGCGCTGGTACTTGGGTTTATCGGTTACCTGCGGCCCTCGTTCATGGTCGACCTGACCAATATGGTGCTGGCGTGGTGCGGTTAGCCCGCTTCGCCCTTCGACTTCGCCTCCAGCACTTCCCAGCGCTCCAGCGCTTCCAGCAATTCCATCTCGATCTCGTCGTGGCGGGTCGCCAGCGTGGCGGCCTTGGCCGCGTCGCTGACATAAAGCGAGCCGTCTTCGAGCTGCGCCGAGATCGTCTTCTGTTCGGTTTCCAGCGACGCAATCCGCTCGGGCAACCCATCCAGCTCGCGCTGCTCCTTGTATGACAGCTTGACCGTGCGGTTGGCGCCGCGCGCCTCGCGGGAGTCCTTTGCCCTCACCGGCTCGGCCGTCTTCTGCTCGGGCTTGCGCGCTGCCTGCAGCGCGGCGCTGCGCTCGGACTGCGCGACCCAGTCGGAATAGCCGCCAACCGACTCGCGCCACTGGCCGTCGCCCTCGGCGGCAATCGTGGAGGTCACCACGTTGTCCAGGAACGCGCGGTCGTGCGAGACCAGGAACACCGTGCCGCTGTAGTCCTGCAGCAGCTCTTCCAGCAATTCCAGCGTGTCGATGTCGAGGTCGTTGGTCGGTTCGTCAAGCACGAGCACGTTGGCCGGGCGGGCAAACAGGCGCGCCAGCAGCAGCCGGTTGCGCTCGCCGCCGGATAGCGACTTGACCGGCGAGCGCGCGCGCTCCGGCGCGAACAGGAAGTCGCCCAGGTAGCTCATCACGTGCTTGCGCTGGCCGTTGACCTCGACCCAGTCGCTGCCCGGGCTGATGGTGTCGGCCAGGGACTTTTCCAGGTCGAGCTGGGTGCGCATCTGGTCGAAGTACGCGACCTGCAGGTTGCTGCCATTGCGCACGGTGCCGCTGTCGGGCGGCAGTTCACCCAGGATCAGCCGCAGCAGCGTGGTCTTGCCGGCACCGTTGGGGCCGATCAGGCCGACCTTGTCGCCGCGCATGATGGTGGCGCTGAAGTCGCGCACCACGATCTTGTCGCCGTAGCCCTTGTTCACGTCGGTCAGCTCGGCCACGATCTTGCCGGAGCGATCGGCCTGCGAGACTTCCAGCTTGACGTTGCCCTGCGCCTCGCGCCGCGCGGCGCGTTCGCTGCGCATGGCTACCAGGCGCTGGATGCGCGCCACGCTGCGCGTGCGGCGCGCCTCCACGCCCTTGCGGATCCACACTTCTTCCTGGGCGAGCAGCTTGTCGAACTTGGCCTGCTCCACCTGTTCGGCGGCCAGCAGTTCCTCCTTGCGCGCCTGGTAGGCGGCAAAGTTGCCCGGGAAGGACAGCAGGCGGCCGCGGTCGAGTTCGACGATGCGGGTCGCCACGCGGTCCAGGAAGGCGCGGTCGTGGGTGATCAGCAGCACGCTGCCGCGGAAACCCAGCAGCAAGTCTTCCAGCCAGCGGATGGCTTCCACGTCGAGGTGGTTGGTCGGCTCGTCCAGCAGCAGGATGTCGGGTTCCGCGACCAGGCCCTGCGCCAGCGCGACGCGCTTCTGCAGGCCGCCGGACAACGCGTCGACGCGCGTATGCGGATCCAGCCCGAGCCGGGCCAGCGTGCTTTCCACGCGCGTGCGCAGGTGCCAGGCACCGGCGGCGTCGAGTTCGGACTGCAGCCGGTGCAGTTCCGCCAGCGCAGCCTCGTCATGGCTGTCGGCCAGCCTCTCGGCCGCGGCTTCATAGCGCACCAGCAGGTCATGCGCCTGGCCCATGCCCTGCGACACGGCGTCGAACACCGTGATGCCGGGCTCGAATTGCGGCTCCTGCGGCACGTAGGCCGACGTCACGCCGGACTGGCGTGCGATCAGGCCGTCATCCGGCGCCGCCAGGCCGGCCACGATCTTCAGCAGCGAGGACTTGCCCGAGCCGTTGCGGCCGATCAGGCCGACGCGCTCGCCGGCTTCCAGCGAAAAATCGGTGTGGTCGAGCAAGGCCACGTGCCCGAAAGCAAGCTGGGCATCGGTAATGGAAAACAGGGCCATGGGAGGAAATCGGGCGGCAGAAGTGCAGGATCGGAACGCGCACCGGCAACCGCGAGGGCTGGCGGCTTCGGCGCAAGGCAGGCCGCATTGTAGAACAACGGCGCCGGAACCCGTCTGCGGGTCTTGTGTCAGGTGACCGGAGCCAAAGAAGAAAGCGCCGCCCCTCGGATCAGGCAGAAAAGAAAGGGCCCGCAGCGCGGGCCCAAGAGTCTCTCCTCGGTGCCCTGCTCGCAGGACACGGAAGCAAGCATATCAATCGCCGGCACGCCGCTCCAGTTCGGAAATATCCGTAAGGGAAAGCCCCGTCAACTGGGGTGGCGGCCTGCCGTTGCGTACGTCGCACGGCGGTCTTGCCGCAGGTTGTCGGCAACCCGGCGCACATGGAACAATAGCCCGCGGGGTACAGCACGACAACGACAACTCAGAGCAGAGCCGCACGGAACCACACCTGACGGCCGCCATTAGTTTTTTTGCTTTCCTTTGACGGGGGTTTCCATGATCCAGAAGGGTCTGTCGCGCCGGGCTTCGCGCTCCAATGTCGCCTTTGTCTTGTCTTCCCTGGCATGTGCCGGGCTGCTGGCCGCGGGAGCCGGTCCCGCCGAATCCGCCACCGCGCCGGTCCTCCAGCACATCCAGCAAAGCGGCGTCATCCGCATTGCCCACCGTGAAAGCTCGGTGCCGTTCTCCTTCGTGGTCGACGGCAAGCCGGTCGGCTACGCGGTGGACCTGTGCCTGAGGATCGCCGACGCCGTGCGTACCTCGCTGCGCCTGCCCAATCTGCGCGTCGAATGGGTGCCGGTCACGCCGGCCAACCGCATTGCCGCGATTGCCGGGGGCAAGGCCGACCTGGAGTGCGGCTCCACTACCAACAACCGCGAGCGGCGCGAGCAGGTCGCCTTCACCATCCCGCATTACATCGCCGGCAGCCGCATGATCGTCAAGAGCGATTCGGGCATCGCCCGGTGGGCCGACTTGCGCGGCAAGACCGTGGTGTCCACGTCCGGCACCACGCCGCTGGCCATGCTGCGCAAGATGGACGAAGGCGGCGTGATGCAGTGGCGCCTGGTCGAGGCCAAGGACCACGCGCAGGCCTTTGCCATGGTCGAAGCCGGCAAGGCCGACGCCTTCGTGATGGACGACGTGCTGCTGTACGGCCTGCGCGCCAACGCCAGCCGGCCCGCCGACTTCAAGGTGACTGGCGAGATGCTGACCATCGAGCCCTACGCCATCATGCTGCCCAAGGGCGATGCCGAGTTCAAGAAGCTAGTGGACAGGACCCTGGTCGCCTCCGTCTACGAGCAGGAAACGCCGAAGCTCTACCGGAAGTGGTTCCAGGCACCGATTCCTCCGCATGGCATCACGCTCGATATCCCCATGAGCTACCTGCTGCGCGATTCCTTCAAGTTCCCCAGCGACAAGGTCGCGGACTGAACCCCACGCCGCAAGCGGGCCGCGACGCGTTCCGCCTGCGGCGGCCAGGTAGCCGACCAGGGCGACACGACCAGACCGGCCCCATCCGGGAGAGGGGGGAGGGGCGGGGCCCGGCTGGTTCGACAAGCTGATGCGCGCGCTGTCCGTGGCCTTTCCGCAGGCCGTGGTGGTGCGGCTGGCCGCGTTCGCGCTGCTGGGGTCGATCGCCAACGGCCTGACCGTGGCCATGCAGACGCCGGACGAACGCGAAGCCGCCCCGCTCACCTTCATGATCACGGCGTCCGGCATGACACTGGCCGGCGTGGGCTCGGCCTTCTGGGGCGTGGCAGGCGGCATGCTGGCGCTGTTCGTGCTGCGCCGCAAGATCGCCTGAGGCCGGACCAGCCTAGAGCAGCAGGAAGGCGATATCGCGAAACCGGATATCTTCGAGTGCCACCCCCTTGCGGCGCTGGAACAGCACGTGCTGGAGCACACGGTCGCGATGTTCGCAGAATTGCGGAGTATCAAAGCGAAGCGCCGCCAGACCGTAGTGCTCGGCCAGCAGCTTGTAGACGCGGTGGCGCACCAGCAGCATTTCGTTCTCGGTTTGCAGGCGGCCGATCTCGGCGGCATGCTCCTCCTCGAGCTGGCGCATGCTGACCACCACGCGCGCATGCATGCCGCGGTAGCGGTCGGCTTCCGCGTGCGCCTTGCGCAGTTCCTCGCGCAGCGCCCGGACTTCCTGAACCAGCTTGAGATTGCTCTGCACGCCGCGATGAATGCGGGTCGCCTCCTCCAGGGCATAATCCGCCGCCGCGATCGTGTTCTGCCAGACGCCCGATTCGTCAGCCTCGGCGGCCGCCATACGCGTGTCTGGCCAGACCGTTGCCCCGTCAATGACTTGATTGCTCATTCCGCTCCCCCGGAAACTGAAAACACCCGCCGCCGTACGTTGTTTTGGATGGCCCGGCCTGGTCGGGTACTGCCGCGACCGCCTGCATGTCGCTTGAAGCGCACAATATCATTCAAAACTGCAATACTGCTTCGCACAACCACCGCAAGGGAGGGCATACCTGTCCGCTGCGGTGTCTGCGCAACACTTGCCCGCCCCGCCGCGCTCCGTCCGCTTGCCCATATAACCCTTTTTCACATATGAACGGATACCTCCTGCTAACGCTGGCCATCGTGGCCGAGGTCATTGCCACCAGCAGCCTGAAAGCTGCGGAGAATTTCACGCGGCTGGTGCCCAGCATGCTGGTCGTGGCCGGCTACGCCTGCGCCTTCTACCTGTTGATGCTGGTCATGGAGTCCGTGCCGGTCGGGGTCGCCTATGCCATCTGGAGCGGCGCCGGCATCGTGCTGATCACGCTGATCGCCATGGTGCTGTACCGCCAGGTGCCGGACGTGGCGGCCTGCCTGGGCATCGGGCTGATCATCGCCGGCGTGGCGGTGATCCAGCTTTTCTCGAAAACCAGCGGGCACTAGCAGCGGCGGCGCCTAGAATGGATTTGGTTCCTGCCACGGGAGACCGCCATGCTTACCGCCCTGCTCTTCGCCGCAGCCATCATCGCCCTGTACATCCTTGCCGTGAGGGCCGAGTTCTTCCACAAGTCGCCGCTCTACCCCGAACACGAACATCCGGTGCAGTACTGGTGGAACCGGCTGGTGCATCACAAGAAGTAGTTGCCGGGTACCGCGCGGCGGCAAAGCAATGGAAGCCGCCGTGCAGCGGTGCCACCCGACCCGCGCTGGCTACCGCAAACTTGCGAATTTCGGCGAAATGCTCGCCGCCGGCGACCGGCATTGTCCGTCCCCCGGCCGCGGCCGATCGGCCTTCCCCGCCGCTGGAACACGCTCCGGGCGAGAGGATTTTGATATACTCCGCCCCGTCTTCAGGATCACCGCAGCCCTGCGGAACCATGGTCCTGACAACTCTGTCCCTCGCCGTAGTTCAATGGATAGAACGAGCGCCTCCTAAGCGCTAGATACAGGTTCGATTCCTGTCGGCGGGACCAATCCCTCGCTTCATCCGTACCGGATCTTCGCCAGACACCACTGCCATTCATCGCCGCCGGCATTCGCCCGCCGCCAGGGACCGCCCCTGCGAGGCCAGTCGCGCCCGGCGCGGCGCGTGGCGCCCCACCCTGCTGCCGACGTGCCGGCCTCCTGCCGAGGCGACGGCAGCGTGGCCGTTGCGGTGGCTCTGGCGACCGCGATACACGGCGCAATCTGCTCTGACGATCAGTCCGGACATGGCTGGCTCCTTCGTGTTCTGTACCGAAAACGTTTCAGGCCACCCGAAGGCTGACCTGCAAGATGCTGGCCGCAAGCCGCAACATGGCGCACAGCGCGGCGCGGGGGTGGCGCAGGCAGGTTTCCACTTGTTCGCTGCGACTCTCGCCGGACAGGCACCACGAGCAGAAGTGCTCGCAGTTGTTGGAAAACAGGTGGTAGCGGTTCTCGCCCAGGCGGGAACGCGCACGGGCCACCGCCTCGATACCGACAAAGCTGGCGCACGGCTCCGCCCGGACTGCGACCGCGCAACCGGCGGCAAACGCTTCCAGGCTGGTTTCCTCGACCGGCCCAGCCTGCAGCGTACGGGCGAAGCCGGCATAGTGGATGACGCGGCCGTGTCCGGCATAGATGCCGTGATGCACATAGCCGTAGCGCCTCGTCACCAGATGGGCACCCGGCGATAGCTCAGCGGCCAGGCTTCCGTCATCGTGGCGACGTTCGTTTTGTGGTGCGTGCTGGTGTGGCATGGCTGGCCTCGGGGTGTCTGGTCGCTGCAGTCATTGCTGCGTCGTTGCCAGACCCTCTGCATGACACGTGCCAGTGCCCCCTGGTCGCGCCAGCTCGGCGTTTGCGGCCAATGTGGCGTCGTGGAGGCGCGTCGACTGTTGCCTGGCGACCAACAACATTGCCGCCAGGTTGTTGGCCGGGCGCCACCATTACGCTCCGGGCCAACTGCACACAGCGGGTTTTTGGCAGGACCATCCGTTCGCCACGGGCAAAGAGGTATCGGGCGGGGCCGGGTGATCCGCTTTTACGAGACCAGCAACAGCTTCTATGCTGATCAGATGCGAGCAAGCGCTTCCACTGACGGAGGGCATCTTGACTGGCGTGTCGCAATTCCGCTGGACATCGGCGGCCTGCACCGACGTGGGCCGCGTACGCGAGCGCAATGAGGATGCGTGCCTGGATCTTCCTGACCTGGGCATCTGGGTCGTGGCCGACGGCATGGGCGGCCACGCGGTCGGTGATTTCGCCAGCCAGGCCGTCACACAGGCACTGGCGGGCCTGGCGGCGCGGCCATCACTGGAAGAACGGCTGGCCGACGTGGGCGCCGCGCTGCAGGACGTCAACCGCACGCTGATTGCCGAAGCCGCGCGCCTGCAGGTGCGCTGCGTGGGCACCACCGTGGTGGCGTTGGCAGTGGGTGACCGCCGCTGCGGATGTCTCTGGGCCGGTGACAGCCGGCTCTACCGGATGCGCGACGGACGGCTGCAGCGCCTGACGCGCGACCACAGCCAGGTAGAGCGGCTGCTCGCACGCGGGCTGATCACCGCGGAGGAAGCGCGGCACCACCCTGCGCACAACACCATCACGCGTGCCGTCGGCGCGGCCGACACGCTCATGCCGGAACAGCTGTTCGTCGATGTCGCCGATGGCGATGTGTTCTTGCTTTGCAGCGACGGCCTGAGCAATGAAGTCGACGACGATGGCATTGCATCGGTACTGGCCGCAGGCGGCGATCCCGCTGCCGCGGCCGAGGCGCTTGTGAAGATGGCGCTGGATCATGGCGGCCATGACAACGTCACCGTCGTGGTGGTGCGGGCGGAGGATCCTTACGGTTCGGATATGACGCTGGTGAATCCGGAGGTATAGGGGCAACATCGTTCGTGGCATGCGTCCCCCCCCCGATCGCCTTCTATCCCGGCAACAGAACCGTAGACCCCGTCGTCCTGCGCGCCTCCAGGTCCCGATGCGCCTGCGCGACATCGGCCAGCGCATATCTCTGCCGGATATCGATCTTCACCTTGCCGCTGCCGACCGCCTCAAACAGGTCCGCCACCATCGGCTCCAGCAATTCGCGGTGAACCACATAGGTCATCAGCGTCGGCCGCGTAAGCCGCAGCGACCCCTTGCTGCCCAGGACTGAAATATCGAACGGCGGCACCGGGCCCGAGGCATTGCCGAAGCTGACCATGGTGCCGCGCGGCGCCAGGCAGTCGAGCGAGCCGTGGAAGGTGTCGGCGCCGATCGAGTCATACACGGCCGGCACGCCCTTGCCGCCAGTGATCTCCTTGACCCGGTCCACAAACGATTCACGCGTATAGACCACGGTATGCGTGCAGCCATGCGCGCGCGCAAGCTCCGCCTTCTCGTCGCTGCCGACCGTGCCGATCACCGTGACACCGAGCGCCTTGAGCCACTGGCAGGCGATCAGCCCGACGCCGCCGGCCGCCGCATGCAGCAGCACGGTGTCGCCGGCCTGCACGCGGTAGCTGTCGCGGATCAGGTACTGCGCGGTCAGGCCCTGCAGCATCATGGCCGCGCCCTGCTCGAAGGAAATCGAATCGGGCAGGCGCACGACGATATCGGCAGGCATCACGCGCACCTGCGCATAGGCGCCGTTCGGGCGGCCCGCGTAGGCCACGCGGTCGCCCGCGCGCAGGTGGGTCACGCCCGCGCCCACCGCCTCGACCACGCCCGCGCCTTCCATGCCCAGCCCGGCGGGCAGCGGCTGCTTGTAAAGGCCCGAGCGGAAGTAGACGTCGATATAGTTGAGCCCCACCGCTTCATGGCGGACCCGGACTTCGCCCGGGCCGGGCTCGCCGACTTCCACGTCGACCCACTGCATCACTTCCGGTCCGCCGGTCTGTTCGATCCGGATGGCTTTGGTCATCTGCATGTCTCCTGTCAGTCAGGCAAATTGGGGTTGGGGATCAGCCTTTCGCCTCGATGCGGCACAGCTCGGCGATCAGCAGGTCCGCCGTGGCGACGTTGGTCGCGCACGGCACGTTATGCACGTCGCACGCGCGCACGAGCGCGTTGATATCCGGCTCGTGCGGCTGCGGCGTCATCGGGTCGCGCAGGAAGATCACGGCGCGCACTCGCCCTTCCGCAAGCTGGGCGCCGATCTGCAGGTCACCGCCCCAGGGCCCGGACAGCATTCGCGTCACATCGAGCCCGACTTCATCGATCAGCCGGCCACCGGTGGTACCGGTCGCGAGCAGCTCGCACTGCGCAAGGAATTCGCGATGCCGTGTGGCAAAGGCAACGATGTCGTCCTTCTTGTGGTCGTGTGCAATCAGGGCAATACGTGGGCGGGTCATCAAGGATCCTTGTTGCGGTAAGCGACTGCAGGTAAAAGGTGCGGCCAGTAGCGGGGCCGCGCCGGGTTCAGAACGTGCCGGGGTAGGCGCCGCCGTCGAGCAGGATGTTCTGCGCCGTGATGTACGCGGCCTGGCGGCTGCACAGGAAGGCGCAGGTGGCGCCGAACTCGGCCGGGTCGCCGAAGCGGCGCGAAGGGTTCTGCGCGGCGCGGCGTTGCGCGATTTCTTCGATGCTCAGGTTGGCCTTCTGTGCCGCGCCTTCCATGGTCTTGGCCAGGCGATCGGTGTTGAACGGCCCCGGCAGCAGGTTGTTCACTGTCACGCCGTGCTGCGCCACTTCGCGCGCCAGCCCGGCGATGAAGCCGGTCAGGCCCGAGCGCGCGCCGTTGGACAGGCCCAGGATGTCGATCGGGGCCTTCACCGCACCGCTCGTGATGTTGATGATGCGGCCCCACTTGCGCGCGATCATGCCGTCGACCGTGGCCTTGATCAGTTCGATCGGGGTCAGCATGTTGGCGTCCAGCGCCGCCAGCCATGCGTCGCGGTCCCAGTCGCGGAAATTGCCCGGCGGCGGGCCGCCGGCGTTGTTGACCAGGATGTCGAGATCGCCCAGCTTGGCCACGGCATCGAGCGCGGCCTTGCGGCCTTCCGGCTTCGTGATGTCGGTGGCCACCGCGATCACGCGGCGGCCATGGCGCGCGCGTAGGTCGGCCGCGGCCTTCTCCAGCGCCTCGGCGCCGCGCGCAACGATCACCACGTCCACGCCTTCGGCGGCCAGCGCGTCCGCGCAGGCGAAGCCCAGGCCCTTGCTCGCGCCGCACACCAGTGCATGCTTGCCACGCAGTCCCAGATCCATTTCTCGTTCTCCCAGTTGCTTGTTGCCTGTATCGTTTGTCAGTCAGGGGTGGTGTCGCCGCCCGGTCATGCCTTGCGCGCCGACAACAGGTACATCCCGCCCAGCACCAGCGCGCTGCCCGCCAGCTGCACGCCGCTGACCGGTTCGTCGAGCAGCCAGAAGGCCAGGAACAGCGTCGATACCGGGCCGATCATGCCCGCCTGCGAGGCCATCGGCGCACCGATGCGGGCCACGGCCACCATCGTCATCGAGACGGGCAGCACCGTGCAGAACACCGCATTGACGAGTGACAGCCACATCACCGGCGCCGGCTGCGCGAGCTCGGCTACAGGCCGGCCCAGCGCCAGGTACTGCAGCACGCAGCATGCGGTGGACACGCACATCGCATACGCCACCAGCCGCAGCGAGCCGATGCGCTGCACCAGCTCGCCGCTCAGGATCAGGTAGATACCATACGTCAAGGCACTGGCCAGCACCAGCGCGCCGCCAAGCCAGACCTGCGCGCCGCTGACATCGAGGTCATGGGCGAACACCAGCACGATGCCGAGGTAGGCCAGCAGCAGCGACACCCACTGCCGCGCGGCGATCGGGCGCCGGAACAGCAGCGCCGTGGCCAGCAGCACGAACGACGGCGTCAGGAACAGGATCAGCCGTTCCAGCCCCGCCGTGATGTATTGCAGGCCCAGGAAATCCATGAAGCTCGACAGGTAGTAGCCAATGAAGCCGAGGAACACCACGCGGCCACGGTCGGCCCACGACAGCGCCGGCAGGCGCCGCGACTGCCACCAGCCGATCGCCATGAACAGCGGCACGGCGAACAGCATGCGCAGCGTGATCACCATGACGGCGTCGACGCTGTAGCGGTACATCAATTTGGCGACAATGGCCTTGGCGGAGAACAGCACGGCGCCAACGGCCGCGATAGCCAGCCCCGAACGCTGCGGCAACGGCAGCGCAGCGGGCATGGCAAGAGATTTTGGTGAAACTGGCACGGGGGAATTCAGGCGGAGAGGCTGCCGCCGCAACCGTGGCCGGCCGGGTCGGCAAAGACGACCAGAAGATTGTATTCGAAAAGAAGCATGGACATCGGCCTACCGCCCGGTATGCCTCCGCTCGTCCGCATTTGCCTACAATGGGCGCTTCCGCACGGACATCCATCGACAATGGACCGATGGCCGTGCCGGGACTACAGAACAACGCAACCCGTAGAGGAGTTTCCGCGCCATGCCGCAACGCCCTGCCCTTCGCCGCCGCGCCACGCTGATCGCCCTGTCGCTCGGCGCCGCCACGGCCGCCACGCTCGGCACCCTGCCGCTGGCCGCCGCCGCGGCCGACACGTTCCCGGCCAGGCCGATCCGCTTTGTCGTCCCATACGCCGCCGGCGGCACCACGGATCTAGTCGCGCGTACCGTCGGCCAGCGCGTGGCCGAGAAGCTGGGCCAGCCGGTGGTCATCGAAAACCGGCCCGGCGCCGGCGGCAACATCGGCATGGATGCCGTGGCCAAGGCCGCGCCCGATGGCTACACCATCGGCTTCGGCGCCATCTCCACGAATGCGTTGAATCCGCATATCTACAGGCAGGTGCCGTTCGACCCGCGCAAGGACTTCACCGCCATCAGCCTGCTTGGCACCTCGACCATCGTGCTGGAGGTGAGCCCGTCGCTGCCCGTGAAGACCGTGCCGGAACTGATTGCCTATGCCAAGGCGCATCCCGGCCTGACGTACGCGACCGCGGGCACCGGCACGTCGATGCACCTGGCCGGCGCGATGTTCTCGCAGATGACGCATACCGGCCTGACGCACGTGCCGTACAAGGGCAGCAGCCCGGCCATCAACGACATGCTCGGCGGGCATATCGCCGTGATGTTCGACAACCTGCCGGCCTCGCTGCCGCACATCCAGGCAGGCAAGCTGCGCGCGCTGGCCGTAGCCGGCAAGAGCCGTTCGCCGTCGCTGCCTGACGTGCCGACGCTGGCCGAGGCCGGCCTGCCCGGCTACGCGGTGGAACCTTGGTTCGGCGTCTACGGCCCGGCCAACCTGCCCGCGCCCGTGGCACAGGCACTCAACGCCGCCTTCGTCGAAGCGCTGGGCCGCGCCGACGTGCGCGAGAAGCTGACGCAGGCCGGCTTCAACCCGAAGGGCTCGAGCGCCGCGGAACTGCAGACGCTCACGCTGCAGGAATATGAGCGCTTCGGCAAGGTCGCGAAAAGCGCGGCCATTACCGTCGATTAAGCTTCGCCACAGGCGCACCTTCGCCACCTTCGTCGGTATACTCGGGGCACACCATCCATCGCACCACGATCGAAGTGCCCTCCTCCTCCGACCAGCCCGCCGGCAAGACCGACCCCGGCTACGATTTCACCGAACAGGTGGGCCACCTGCTGCGCCGCGCGTACCAGCGCCACGTGGCCATCTTCCAGCAGACCATTCCCGATTCGCAGCTCACGGCCTCGCAATTCGTGGTGCTGTGCGCGGTCAGGGACCGGCAACCGTGCTCGCTCAATGAAGTGGTGCGCGCCACGGCGATCGACCAGGCCACGGTGCGCGGCATCATCGAGCGGCTCAAGGCACGCGAGCTGATTGCGGTATCGCACGATCCGAATGACCGGCGCAAGGTGGTGGTGACGGTGACGGAGGCCGGGCTGGCGCTGATCGACGAGACGGTGCCGTTCGCGAAGCAGATTTCCGAACAGACGTTTGGCAACCTGAACCCGGCCGAGCGCGTGGCGGTAACTTACCTGCTACGCAAGATGAGCGAGATCGACGAATCAAACGGCGGGAACTGAGCGGCAGCGCAAATACTGCTGCCGGTTTGCTAGGGCCGACGGCTACGCAGAACGGCCAGCACCGTCTCCGGCACAAACGGCGGCCGCCGCAAGCGCACGCCGATCGCATCGAACAATGCGTTGGCCATCGCCGGCGCGCCCGGCAATGATGCCGACTCGCCCGCGCCCAAAGGTGGCTCCGACTGCCGCGGCATCAGCACCACCTCGATCGGCGGGATCTCCGGGAAAGTCAGCAGCGGATAGCCGCCCCACTCCCGGCTGGCCACGCCCGTGCCGTCAAAGCGCACCTGCTCCTTGAGCACGCGGCTCAGCGTCTGCACCACGTTGCCGTGGATCTGGTGGCGTACGCCGTCGGGGTTGACCATCATGCCGGTGTCCTGGCCCACGACGATCTTTTCGACGGCGATCTGGCCAGTGTCGGCATCGACGCAAACATCGAGGATCCATGCGGCCCACGCCGCGCCGAAGCCCGGAAAGCGGCTGTGGATATAGCGCGCATAGGCCACGCCGCGGCCACGCAGCTTGCCGTCCGCATCCGGTACGCCGCGTGAACCCTGTGCCCCGCGTTGCCAGCCCGCGGCTTGCGCGACGGCGCGCAGCAGGTCGGCGGCGCGTTCGTCCGGCAGGTGGCGCAGGCGGAAGTCCACGGGGTCCGTGCCGGCCTCGCTCGCCAGTTCGTCAATCATGCATTCATGCGCGAACGTATTCGGCAGTGCCGATACCCCGCGCAGCCACGATGCACGCACGATGGCGGGCGTATCGTCGCAGCCGATGCGGCGGCCCGCGTAGGCGTATGGCGGCACCGCGGTGCGGTCGCCCATCTCGAGCATGCGCGGCGCATTGGGCACCTGCCCGGTCAACAGCAGCGCCAGCGTCGGCGCATCGTTGGACGGATAGCGGCTGACGAAGTCGTAGCCGAGCAATTCGCCGCCGGCGCCAAGCGTCGCGCTGACGTCCATCAGCTGCGCCGCACCCTTGGGCTCCCACAGGTGTTCCTGCTCGCGCGAGAGCTGTACGCGCACCGGGCGGCCCACCGCGCGCGAAAGCAGCACGGCGTCGGCGCAAACATCATCGGCGCAATTGCGGCCGTAGCAGCCTGCGGCCTCCATGCGCACGATCTCGATGCTGTCCTCGCCAAGTCCGGACAGCCGCGCCAGGTCAATGCGCAGTACATGCGGGTTCTGTGTGCCCGACCATACCGTCAGGCCGTCCTCGCGCCAGTCCGCCACACTGCATGACGGGCCGATGGAGCCATGCATCTGGTAAGGCCAGACATAGTGGCGTGCCAGCGTAGTGCCGGCATTGGCCGCCGGCATCTCGCCGTCGTCCAGCAAGGCGCGGCGCGTGGCCGGATTGGCACGCAGCGCAGGCTCGGGATCGTCGAGCGCCGGCAGCGGCGGGACCGGCTTCCAGCGCACGCGCAGGCGCCGCGCCGCCAATACCGCGTACTCCTCGCGCTCGGCGACCACGCCGACGAAATCGCCTTGCACGATGACGTCGACCAGTCCCGGCACATCGCGCACGGAATCGCGATCGACTTCCAGCAGGCTGGTCCCGACGAAATCGCCGGCATCGCGGCCGGCGTACGGCGGGCGCACCACGCGGCCATGCAGCATGCCGGGCACGCGCACGTCATGCACGAAGGTCAGCACCCCGCGCGCCTTGTCGGGGATATCCACGCGGCCCGCGCCACGGCCCACAATGCGATAGGCCTCGACCGGCTTGGTCTGCACGTCGTCGGCCAGCGGCAGCTCGACATGTCCGCCGGCCACCAGGGCGCCGTAGCCGATGCCGTCCTGCACGCCTTTTACGCGAAACACGCCGTCGTCGGCCTCCAGCGTTTCCGGCGCCACGCCCAGTTGCTGCGCCGCGCGCGCCTGCAGCCATGCGCGCGCCTGCGCGGCCGCGCGCCGCAGCGGGATGGCGGAAATCTGGATCGACGCGCTGGCAATGGTCGGGCCCTGGTTGGGCGTGGCCTCGGTATGGCCAAGCACCATGCGCACGCGCGCGAGCGGCACGTCGAGCTCTTCAGCGACGATCTGCGCCAGCGCGGTGCGGATACCGGTGCCCAGGTCGACATGGCCGTTGAAGGCGAGCACCTCGCCGGTATCGCGCACGGCCACGAAGATATCGGGCAGCGCCGGCACATAGTCCGACGCGGCGCCCGGCTGGCCTGGCGCGGGACGCGCCGCCGCCTGCGGGGCGCGCGTCACTAGCAGCACGCCGCTGGCCTGCAGCAGCGCCAGGCGCTTTGCGCGCGGGGTGGAGGCCTCTGCCTCGGGAACGGTATCGAGGATTGTCGCAGTCATAGCTCGTGAATTTTGCCGCTTCGCTTCAGGCGGCACCCTCGATGCCACCGTTATACTGCCTGCCAGACACAGACCTCATGCCGAGCCATCCAACATGACCCTCAAGACCGCAACCCAGCGCGCGGCAGTCGGCACGCGCGCCCGGCAGGCGCAGGACAGCCGCGACCGGATCCTGAAGGCGGCCATCAAGGTCTTCGCGCAGCGCGGCTACGACGGCGGGCGCATCGAACGCATCTCCTCGCTCGCCAAGACCTACGACCGGATGATCTACTACTACTTCGGCAGCAAGGAAAAGCTGTTTGTCGAAGTGCTGGAGACCATCTACCTGCAACTCAACGAGGCCGAGCAGAAGCTCGAAGGCGAACTCGACGCGGCCGATCCGGTGCGCGCGCTCTCGCAGCTCATCGACTTCATCTGGCACTACTACCTCGAGCACCCGGAGTTCGTGGCGATCCTGACCAGCGAGAACATCAGCCAGGGCAAGCACGCGCGCAAGTCCGTGCGGTTGCGCGACATTTCCAGCTACGCGCTGTCCGTGCTCGACGGCATCCTGTCGCGCGGCAAGGCGGCGGGCCTGTTCCGGCCCGACGCCGGCGCGCGCGACGTCTACATGGTGATCGCCTCGCTCGGCTACTTCTATAACTCGAACCATCATACGCTCAGTGCCTTTCTTGGCGAGCCCATGATGAGCCCGGCCGCGGTGTCGCACTGGCGCGATGTGATCCAGCAGACGGTGCTGCGCGCCGTGGCGGTGCCCGGCGCCGTCCCCGACGCCCCGCCCGCGCCGGCCAGGCCTTCCGGCAAGCCGGCCCGGAAACGCAGCGCGATGGCCGGCTGAGCGGCGCATCGGTCTCGCCGGCACGCGTCAGGCCGCCGCGCGCACGCCCGCCGCGCGCTGCGCGATCTGCGCGATCTGCGCGAGCGCTTCGTCGCGGGTCAGCACGGTGGCGTACTTCTGCTCCATGTCGAACAGGTTCGCGTCGTGCGGGCCGAGCGCGCGGTCTCCGACGCAGTCCGACAGCACCAGCGGCCGGAAGCCGAGCGACATCGCGTCCACCACGCTCGCGCGCACGCAGCCGCTGGTGACGCAGCCGGCCACCAGCAGCGTCTGCACGCCGCGCTGCGTGAGCCATGCCGCGAGCGAGGTGCCGAAAAACGCCGACGGCACGGTCTTGCGCACCACCAGCTCGCCGGCCGCCGGCGCCAGCTCCGGCACGATCGCGCTGTTGTGGCTGTCTTCCTTGAGCGTCAGCATGCCGGGCACCTTCAGGGTGAAGATGTTGTGATCGGCATCGTCATCGGCAAACACGATGCGGCTGTGCGCCACCGGCCAGCCCTGGTCGCGCGCCGCGCGCAGCAGCGGCCGGGTATTGCGGATGGCCTCCGGGATATTGCCGCCGCCAAAGACCCCCGGATCGGCAAAGCCGTTGACGAAATCGATGATCAGCAGCCCGTACGGCGGCCGGATCTCCATGGCGGTGCCAAAGCCTTGCCGCTGGTAGGTCTGGACTTCGTCATGCATGGCTGGCGTCCTTGAATAATGTGTTGACGGGTGCGTGGTGGCCGTCCGTCACCTTGCCCCGCACCACCACGGGCTCGCCGTCGAGGCTGACCGTGCAGCGGCGCACCGGGATATCGATATGGCAGGCGGTAGTGCGGCTGCCGCCCGCTTCGTTGTTGGGGCCGAACGAGCACAGGAAGTTGCCTTCGAATGCGCGTGCGTCCATGCCGATGGTGGCCTCCCGGTCGTACATGGCCAGCGCGGACCAGCTCGCGCGCGGCTGCAGGCCCCAGCCGATATGCGACATCGCATACGCTTCCGGGTCGTTGAACGATGCCATGTAGTCGGCCAGCAGCTCGGCATCGAGCCCGCCTTCGATCGCCTTCACATAGCCGGCCTCGACCTTGATGCGGATCGGCTCCTGGATATACGATTTCATCGGCAGCAGGATGTCGCCGCTGTCCAGTACGATGGTGCCGTTGGTGCCCCCTTCGTCCGGCCACGTCAGCACGAAGCCGCTCGGCCAGTGGTCCCAGCGGCCGGGCTCGTCGACGAAGCCGTACTCGCTGATCGCCGGGAACTCGCCGAGGCTGCAGCGCAAGTCCATGCCCGCGTCGGAGACGATATGCATTTCCCGCGCGCGCGACAGCCGCGCCGTGGCGGCCTTCACGCGCGTGCGGTCGGCCTCGGTGGGGACCATGCGCGCGAGCACCTCGGGCGGCTCCACCGCGAGCAGGATCTTCGTGCCACCGCTCAGGATGTCGTGCTGCTCGGGCGAGAACAGCAGCGTCATCAGGTCGAGCACAAGATCACTCGCCTTGAGCGCTGCAATGGCGGCGCGGTTGCCGGTCAGCGGCGTGGTGCCGAGATAGGCCAGTGCGTCGCGGCTCAGCGCCTTCTCGCCATTGACCGGCGGCAGGTCGAGCCGGTTGACGATGGCGCCCATCGACGCGGCCGCCACCATGGCGGTACGCAAGGTCTGCGGATGCGTGGCGGCACCGGTCAACACCGTGACCGTCTGTCCGGCTTCCAGCTTCGACAGCGTGAGCACCTGCTTCCACGCCTGGGTCAGGTCGTAATCGCTTACGGGCATGTTCGCTCCTCCGATCGCGGTAATCAGGCCAGCGCGGGCAACGGCGCGCCGAGGAAATCGCCAAAGGCACGGTAGAAACCCGCCTCGTCGTCCCACGGGATCATGTGGCCGGCATCGGCCACGTGGCTCACCAGCACGCCCGGCAGCAGCGTGCGGATTTCCTGTTCGTCCTCATCGCGCACCACGTCGCCGCGGCCCGCCCGCATCAGCAGCGTCGGCACCGACACGTGCGGCAGGTCAGCGTGGATGTCGTCCTCATGGAAGCCGTTGAAGCTCGCCAGGATCGCGCGTTCGTCGCAGGTGTGCAGCCATTCGGCGCGCAGGCGCAGTTGTTCTTCCGTCCAGGTCGGGCAGAAGCGGCGCATGCCCTCGGCGTCGATGCCGGCGCGCGCGAGGCGGATCGAATCGATATACCAGGGCAGTTGCGCCGGGTAAGCGCGGCGGCCCGGGCCAGAGACCGGCGGATCGACCATCACCAGGCGCGTCAGGCCTGCCGGTTGCTGCCGCGCGGCACGAACGCCGATGCGTCCGCCCATCGAGTGGCCGACGATCGCGTAGCGCTGCAGGCCCAATGCCTGCGCGAAGGCGATCACGTCGGTGGCCTGCGCATCGAGGCTATAGTCCAGCGTGTCGCTCGCTTCAGACAGGCCGCGGCCGCGCACGTCCAGCACATAGGTATCGAAGCGCTGGCCAAACTGTTCGCCGACGAAGCCCCAGGTGATCGCCGGGCTCGTGATGCCCGGCACGATGATCACGGCGTCGCGCGACGCGCGCTCGCCATCGTTGCCACCGTAGCGCAGATAGTGTTGACGGATGCCATTGGCCTGGACGTTGCCGCCATAGAGGAAGGTGCTCATGGCGCGGCCCTCAGTAGGCGCCCGACAGCAGCGCGCCGGCACCCGGCACGACCGGCTCCAGATCCAGCGCGCGCAGCATCGCGTAGGTGGTGGCGATGGCCGCGGTGATCACCGGCTTGCCGGTCATCGCCTCGACCTTGGCTACGGCCGGCAGCGACGGCATCTGCACGCAGGCCGACAGCACGATGGCATCGACGTCGGCAATATTCATCTGCGCGACGATGCCCGGCAGCTTGGCCGGATCGTGGCGGCCCACTTCGAGGTTGTCCGGGATTTCCAGCGCGCGGTAGTCGACGACTTCGTAGCCTTCGTTGCGGATGTAGTCGACCACCAGCTCGGTCAGCGGCTTCATGTACGGCGCGACCACGGCGATGCGCTTCGCCCCGATCACCTTGAGTGCGTCGACCAGCGCACCGGCGCTCGTGATCACCGGTGCGTCGCCGCCGTTCTCGACGGTGTGGGCCTTCAGGCGCTGCTCCGACTTGCGGTGGTAGCCGTGCCCCATCGCCATGATCGCGACCAGGCAGGCGTAGCCGAGCACGTCCACGCGTGCATCGGAAAGCTCCACGGCGCAGCGGTCGGATTCGGCATCCATCGCGGCCAGTTCTTCCTTGACCACCTTCTTCATGCGCATGCGGCTGGAATGGAAGGTGAAGCGCTCGGGGCGGATCTGCTGCCGCGCGGTCAGCATGGCCGGGATCTCGGTTTCCATCGTGGTGTTGGAGCTCGGCACGATCTGGCCGATTCGGAAAACTTTCTGCACTGTCGACTCCGTCATCTGTTGTCTTGGGAATGCCTTGTCTACCCGGCCGCTCCCGGCAGTGATGCCGGTCGTCCGCGGTTGCGATTGATTGTAGTGTACACACTCTATATGCGCAAACAGATTCTGCGCACCGAAAAGAGCACTCATTCAGTGCGCACTGAATAGCTGACGCCCTTAATTTGCGCATAAATTCGCCATTGCTGGGAGAAACCCGATGGCGATCACATCAACATCAGGGTTTTCCATAGGTTGATGCAAATCTGGCTTTACCTTGATTTTTTGAGTGTGTACACTCGTTTTCAACAACTGGCCGCGGAGCCGGCCCCCACTCATCGACCCATGTGTCACCGCCAGGAGAAATAACGTGCAAGGCAAACCGCGAATCGCAATCATCGGCGCAGGACTCGGAGGGACGGCCGCTGCCGCCCTGATGCAGCGCGCCGGCTTCCAGGTCAGGCTCTATGAACAGGCGCCGGCGTTCTCGCGCCTGGGGGCTGGCATCCACGTGGGTCCGAACGTGATGAAGATCATGCGGCGCATCGGCATCGAGGACGCGCTCAATGACATGGGCTGCCACCCCGACTACTGGTACAGCCGCGACTGGGAGAGCGGCGAGGTGATCGCGCAGATTCCGCTCGGCGACTACGCCCTGAAGCACTACGGCGCCAGCTACCTGACCGTGCACCGCGGCGACTTCCACAAGCTGCTCACCGATTCCGTGGCGCCTGGCACGCTGTTCTTCAACAAGAAGCTCGAAAGCGTGACCGACCAGGGCGACGTGGTGCAACTGCGCTTCACGGACGGTACCGTCGACGAGGCCGATATCGTGATCGGCGCGGATGGCGTGAACTCGCGCATCCGCGAAACGCTGCTCGGCGCGGAGCCGCCCAAGTACACCGGCTATGTCGCGCACCGCGCGGTGTTCCCGATCTCGCGCGTCAAGGGCTTCACGCATGACCGCTGCACCAAGTGGTGGTCGGACGACCGCCACATGATGGTGTACTTCGACACCAGCAAGCTCGACGAGATCTACTACGTGACCGGCGTGCCCGAGCCCGAGTGGGACATGAGCAAGAGCTGGGTGCCCAGCAGCATCGAAGAGATGCGCGCCGCGTTCGACGGCTGGCACCAGGGCGTGCAGTCGTTGATCGAAGGCACCGTGGAGGTGACCAAGTGGCCCCTGCTGGAACGTGATCCGCTGCCGGTATGGAGCCGCGGCCGCCTCGTGCTGCTCGGCGACGCCTGCCACCCGATGAAGCCGCACATGGCCCAGGGCGCTGCCATGGCGATCGAGGATGCCGCCATGCTCACGCGCTGTTTCGTCGAGGCCGGCACGGACGACCACGCCGCCACCTTCGCGCTGTACGAAGCCAACCGTGCCGAGCGCGCCAGCAAGGTCCAGCTGGTCTCGCACAACAACACGTGGCTGCGCACCAACGAGAATCCCGACTGGTGTTTCGGCTACGATGTGTACAACGTGCCGCTGGTTTCGGCCGGACGTCCGCCGCTGTCGGTGGCTGCATGATGTCCGCCTGAGCCGGCTTGCCCGTACGGCCGGTGTCGCCGCTGTATGGGTCCGACGCGCCACAGCCCCTCGCCATGAAGGGGCGCGGCGCAGCGATGCGTGATGTTCAAACCGCCCCCTGCCCCCGATGAACGCGCCCCGCCCCCTGACGCTGCATGTCAACCACGCCGACCATACGGTCTGCGTGGCGCCCGACACGCCACTGCTCTATATCCTGCGCAACGACCTGGCCTGCAATGGCCCGAAGTACGGTTGCGGACTGGGCCAGTGCGGCGCCTGCACGGTGCTGGTGGACGGCACCGCCGCGCGCTCGTGCGTGCTGCCGGTGAAGGCCGTGCTTGGCCATGACGTGACCACGCTGGAGGGACTGGGCACGCCCGCGCACCCCGACCCGGTGCAGCAGGCGTTCATCGACGAGCAGGCCGCGCAGTGCGGCTACTGCCTCAACGGCATGATCATGACCGCGAAGGCGCTGCTCGCGGAGAATCCGGACCCGAGCGAGGCCGAGATCCGCGAGGCGCTGCGCTTCAACCTGTGCCGCTGCGGCACGCACGTGGAGATCGTGCGCGCCGTGCAGCGCGCGGCGGTCCTGCAGCGCGAATGCACGCAAGGAGCGCAGCCGTGAACGACACGCTGGCACTCCGCTCCGGCACCGGGGTCTCGATGATGGCGGAGAGCCCGCCGCCATTGCCGCGCTGCCTGTCCGCCCATGTGCTGCGCCCGCCCGGACTGCGCTGGGCCGGCGGCGAGCCGCTCGTGGCGCGCCTGCTCGGCGCGGAGGACCAGGACGCTGCCGCGGCGGCGCCGGGCGTGCGTGCCATCGTCGTCAGGAACAACTTCGCTGGCGTGGTGGCGGACACCCCCGAACAGGCCGCGCACGCGGCTGCTTCACTGCGCGCGCGCTGGACCGCTGCGCCAGCAGCGGATACGGCACCCGTACGGCGGCAGGCGCTCGCGCAGCTTGGCAACGCCGCGGGGGCGCTTGCACAGTCGCGCGCACGCCAGGCACAGCACTACCAGTGGCCGCTGGCTGGCGTGGAGGCAGCGACAGCGACGTGCACGGCGGTCGCGGACTGGCGCGACGGCACGCTGCACGTCTGGCTGCCCAGCACGCGTCCGGGCGCGCTGCGTGCCGAACTGGCCGCGCTGCTTGGCATCGCCGAACATCAAGTCACGCTGGTGTCCTGGCAAAGCGCCGACGACAGTGCCGATCCTGGCCTGCTCGCGCACCATGCCGCCGCCGACGCCGCGCTGATGGCGCACGCCGCTGGCTGCTGCGTGCGGCGAACCATTACCGCTGAAGACATCGGGCTGGCCGATGCGACGCTGGACTGGCACATCGACAGCGCGCGCGCCGGCGCCGTCATCGACGCGTACGCCGCCACGCATGGCGGCACCGCAGCGCCGGTCCTGCCGCTCGCGCTGTGGCTGACCCTTACGCCGGCGCCGGTGACCGAAGCCGCCGGCGACGCGCAAGCGAGCGACAGCGTGCTGCCGCCGTACCGTATCCCCAACATCGACATCAGCGCTGCCGGTGCGGATGCCGGCTCGCCGGATGCACCGCTCGCCAGCGCCCGCGCACGGGTATTCGCGCAGGAATCGCACCTTGACGAGATTGCCGCAAGTGCCGGCGCCGATCCGGTAGCACTGCGGCTGGAACACCTCGACGACGCGCGCGGCGCGGCGCTGGTTCGCGACGTGGCCGAACGCGCCGGATGGAACCCGTCAGCGCCGCGTGCCGGCGCTGCGCGCTCGGGCAACGTGCGTCGTGGTCGCGGCTTCGCGTATGCGCATGCCATAGAGAGCGATGATGCGCAAAGCTGGTCGGCGTGGGTCGCGGAAGTGGAAGTCGATGGCACCACCGGCGAACTCGCCGTCACGCGTGTGACCATCGGTCACGACAGCGAAGCGGCCGTGCCGCAGCGCGCCACGCCCGCTTCACCAGCACTCGAACACGTGGTGGCGCAGGCCGCAAGGCAGCTGACCGCGCCAGCGTCCGGCTTTGATGCATGGCCCGCCGGGCAGCCGGAGGCATCAGACACACTGCCCACGGTGACCTGCACCAACGTGCCGGAAATCCGCATGGCCGGCACCCTGGCTACGCGCAATACCCTGGCCGCCGGCCCCGCCGCGACACTGCCTGCGGCGGCGGCCGTCGCCAACGCGATCTTCGATGCCACCGGCGTACGCCTGCGCGAACCGCCGTTCAGCGCCGAGCGCATCCGCCTGGCACTGGACACGCAACCGCCTGAGAAGCGCCGCAGCAAGCGCGGCTGGCTGGCCGCAGCGGCGGCCGCCGCTGCGGGCCTGTGCGCGTCGGTGCTGCCCTGGCGCGCGCCCATCGCGCCCGTGGCGCCGCCGGAACCCGGCTTCTATTCGGCCGCGACGCTCGAACGCGGACGGCTGGTAGCGGCCGCCGGCGACTGCGCGGTCTGCCATACCGCACCGGGCGGCGTGAAGAATGCCGGCGGCCTGGCGCTGGAAACGCCGTTCGGCACGGTCTACAGCACCAACATCACGCCCGACGCCGAGACTGGCATCGGCACGTGGTCATTCGCCGCATTCGAGCGCGCCATGCGCGAAGGCATCCATCGCGACGGCCGCCGGCTGTACCCGGCGTTTCCCTACACGGCCTTTGCGAAGATCAGTGATGCCGACATGCAGTCGCTGTATGCCTACCTGATGTCGGCCGAGCCCGTGAAGACCAGCGTGCCGCGCACCGAACTAGCCTTCCCGTTCAACCTGCGTCCGCTGCTTGCCGGCTGGAACCTGCTGTTCCACCGTAACGCGCCATTCCAGCCGGATGCCACGCGATCGGCGCAATGGAACCGCGGCGCTTACCTGGCCGAGGGCCTGGGTCATTGCAGCGCCTGCCATTCGCCGCGCAATGCACTCGGCGGCGAGAAAGGCGGGCGCCACTACCTGACAGGCGGCACCGCCGAAGGCTGGGATGCGCCCGCGCTGACCGCGCTGTCGCGCGCGCCGGTACCGTGGACCGAAGACGCCCTGTTCACCTACCTGCGCGGTGGCTATGCCGCGCACCACGGCGCTGCCGCGGGGCCGATGGCTCCCGTCGTGGAAGAGCTGGCGCAACTGCCGGAATCGGATGTGCGCGCCATTGCGCACTACGTCGCGTCGTTCAGCGCCCCGCCGCCCGCGCCCGCGCAAATCACCGCGCAGGCCGCGCAGTACGAGCGGCGCAGCGCCGAGGCAGCCAGATCGCTGGGCGGCCCCGCGGCGCGCCTGTACCAGAGCGCGTGCGCCGTGTGCCACCAGTCAGAGCAGGGCATGCGCCAGTTCGGCGTGAAGCCTTCGCTGGCACTGAACACGAACCTGCACAGCGACCGGCCCGACAATGTGATCCAGGTGCTGCTGCAAGGCATGCCGGCGCCGCCGAACAGCACGCTCGGCGCCATGCCGTCTTACGCCGACAGCCTCGACGACAAGCAGGTCACCGCGCTCACGCAATATCTGCGCGCGCGCTTCGCGCCCGACAAACCCGCGTGGCAGGACGTGGAGGCCACCGTCGCGCGCCTGCGCGCGGCACCCGCGCACTGAGCTGATGGAGACCTGCGCGGCACGATCGCCGCGCACCATTTCCACCTGCCGGACGAGGACATGCCGTGTCCGGCGGAACCACTGACGGCGGTGTTCCGCCGCACAGGAGACCCTGCCTGCGCACGCATGGCGGCGCGCGGGAAAACCCCGAGGAGAAAACCGCAGATCGGCCTTGCCGGCCCCTTTCATGTAGCTTACGCTGAACGATCATGTAGCACGCACTACATGAGTGCGAGCAGGGCATGCAGCGGTGCATTCCAGGACAAGGAGCGCGCACCGCGATTGCGTGCCACGATGAATACAAGACCAGAAAACCACCAAGGGTAGACAATAAGGAGTCACGATGACGTATCCACATCACCCATGCATGGCCAGAGTGCTCCCGGCATAGTTCTCGCTTCGCCCGATTGAAGCCCCCCAACGTTACGTTGCAATCGGCGGCGCGACAACATCACGCGTCAGTCTGGACCCGCGCACTGGTCCGGCCCCCTGCTTCGACAGACGTGTGCATCCGGGCTCAGGAAACAGCCCTCTAACACAGACAGGTAGACAGGTAGACAAAATGTCGTCATCCATTTCATCCATGCCCCCCACGACCATCGCTGACGCGTCGGTAAGCTCGGCCCCGCCGTCGAACCCGAGGGCAACAACGTCCCGGGCCATCACGATCGAGGAAGGCATCCGCGCCGCCGGCGTCGGCCGCTTCCAGTACCGGCTGTTCGTGATCTTCGGCCTGGTCTGGCTCGCCGACGCGATGCAGGTGCTGTCGATCGGCTTCACCGCGCCCTCGATTGCCAAGACTTTCGGCATTCCCGTGCCCACGGCGCTGCAGACCGGAACCATGTTCTTTGTCGGGATGCTGATCGGCGCGTTCGCGTTCGGCCGCCTGGCCGACCGGATCGGCCGCCGGCCCGTGCTGATGATGGCGGTGGTCATCGACGCCATCTGCGGTGTCGCGTCGTCGTTCGCGCCGGATTTCCAGTGGCTGCTGGTGCTGCGTTTCCTGACCGGCATCGGCGTCGGCGGCACCCTGCCCGTCGACTACACCATGATGGCCGAGTTCCTGCCCTCGGACCGTCGCGGCCGCTGGCTGGTCCTGCTGGAATCGTTCTGGGCCGTCGGCACGATCCTGCTGGCGGTGCTGGCGCTGATCGCCGTTTCGCACGGCGATGCAGCCTGGCGCCTGATCTTCCTGGTCACCGGCATCCCTGCGCTGGTCGGCGTGGTCTGCCGCTTCTTCGTGCCCGAGTCGCCGCTTTACCTGAACAAGTCGGGACGCTCGGCCGAGGCACGCGCGGTGCTGCAGCGTGTAGCGGCCGCCAATCGCGTTTCGGTTGAAATCGGCGCGCTCGAGCCGCAGAAGATGGAGCGCAAGTCGGTGCTCGCGCTGTTCGCGACTGGCTTCCGTCGCCGCAGCATCAGCCTGCTGGTGGCGTGGGCGCTGATCTCGATCGCCTACTACGGCGTCTTCGTCTACCTGCCGGTGAAGCTGGCCGGCCAGGGCTTCGGCTTCATGCGCGGCCAGGTCTTCCTGATCCTGCTCGCGCTGGTGCAGCTGCCGGGCTTCGCGCTTGCCGCGCATGGCGTCGAGCGCTGGGGCCGCAAGCCGACACTGATCGGCTTCTTGCTGCTCAGCGCCGCGGGCTGCATGCTCTACAGCCTGGGCCAGTCTCCCGCGCTGGTGGTCGGCTCCACCCTGCTGATGAGCTTCTCGCTGCTCGGCACCTGGGGCGCGCTCTACGCCTTCACGCCGGAGGTGTATCCGACCGACCTGCGCGCGAGCGGGATGGGTACGGCGGGCGCCATGGCCCGCTTCGGCGGCCTGTTCGCGCCGGCCATCGTTGCCCCGGTCATGGCCACGCATTTCACGCTGGCCCTGGTGCTGCTCTCATCGTTCCTGGCCGTGGCGGCGCTGGCGATCTACATGGTCGATATCGAGTCGAAGA
Organism: Cupriavidus sp. 22TCCZM01-5; assembly: GCF_057798915.1. Lineage (NCBI taxonomy): Bacteria > Pseudomonadati > Pseudomonadota > Betaproteobacteria > Burkholderiales > Burkholderiaceae > Cupriavidus > Cupriavidus sp. 22TCCZM01-5. The sequence goes on along the minus strand of NZ_JBYOJR010000004.1, from coordinate 221,210 downwards.
ACCGGGCGCTCGACTGACGCGCGGCCTGCCGGCACGGCAGGTCCGGAAACGTAGCGACAGGCAGGATCCGCCGCAGCCGCGCGGCGGCCCGCTTCCATTACAATCCCGCTACAACGGCGCGGCGCCCCGATCCACAAGACCGGGGCCGCCCGCTTCACCCTCTCCCGCCGAGCCTTCGCCGCCGCCATGAAACAAGATCCGCGTTTCCCCAGCCTGTACATCCTCGACCACCCGCTGATCCAGCACAAGCTCTCGCATATGCGCGACCGGGACACGTCCACGCGCACCTTCCGCGAACTGCTGCGCGAGATCACGCTGCTGATGGGCTACGAGATCACGCGCCACCTGCCGCTCACCACGCGGCATATCGAAACGCCGCTGGTGCCGCTGGACGCGCCGGTGATCGCGGGCAAGAAGCTGACCATCGTGCCGGTGCTGCGCGCCGGTGTCGGCATGAGCGATGGGCTGGTGGAGCTGATCCCGTCGGCGCGGATCGGGCATATCGGCGTGTACCGCGACGAGCAGCACCGTCCGGTGGAATACCTGGTGCGCCTGCCGGACGTGGAAGACCGCAGTTTCATCCTGTGCGATCCGATGGTTGCCACCGGTTACTCGGCGGCGCATGCCGTGGATGTGCTGAAGCGCCGCGGCGTGAAGGACGAAGCCATCACTTTCGTCGCGCTGGTGGCGGCGCCCGAGGGCGTTGAGGTGTTCCACAAGGCCCACCCGAACGTGAAGCTGTACGTGGCGTCGCTCGACAGCCATCTGGACGACCACGCGTACATCGTGCCGGGCCTCGGCGACGCGGGCGACCGCCTGTTCGGCACCAAGAACTGACGCCGCGGCGGGCCGGCGTGGGCTGGCCCCCGACTTTCTTGGCTGGCGAGGGCTTGATCCTACTCAACGACCCCGCAAGCGCGCCTCCCTACACTCGACGTCGCACAGCTTGTGCTGCAACACGTCGATATCTCACTGGGAGATCCGCATGGAAGCCTTCAAGATCCTGTTCACGACCGGCACCGGGCTGATGAGCCTCGCGGTCATCGTCTTTATCATCGGCATGGCGTGGTTCTTCGCGCGGATGTTCAGCCGCAAGATGCGCGAAGACGCGGCAGCCGCCAAGGCCGCCGCGGGAAGCCGGCCCGCGTCGCAGAACGGCTGGGACTGAGCGGCGCTTACTTCTTCTTGCCGCCGCCCAGCAGGCTGCCCAGCACGCCGCGGATCAGTTCGCGGCCGACCTGGGAGCCGACGGTACGCGCGGCCGACTTGGCCATCGACTCCAAAATCGAGTCGCCGCGGCCGCTCTTGCCGGTACCCTTGGTCAGCGTGCCGAAGATCTCGCCGGCGGTGCCCAGCCATCCGCCTGCTTCGGCTGGCGCGCCGGCCGACGGCTTCTGCGCCGTGGCGCCGCCTCCGTTCGCCGCCGGCGCCACGCTGCCGCGCAGCTTCTCGTAGGCCGATTCGCGGTCGATCGCCTTTTCATACGTACCCGCCACCAGCGATGTCGCAATCAACTGCTTGCGCTCGTCGTCGGTAATCGGGCCGATCCGGCTGCCCGGCGCCAGCACCCATGCGCGCTCGGTCACGCCCGGCGTGCCCTTGGCGTCGAGCAGCGACACCAGCGCCTCGCCCACGCCCAGTTCGCCAATGACGGTTTCCAGGTCGAGCTTCGGGTTCGCGCGCATGGTCGTAGCCGCCACCTTGACCGCCTTCTGGTCGCGCGGCGTGAACGCGCGCAGCGCGTGCTGCACACGGTTGCCGAGCTGGCCCAGTACGGTATCGGGGATATCGACCGGATTCTGCGTGACGAAGTACACACCGACGCCCTTCGAGCGCACCAGCCGCACGACCTGCTCGATCTTGTCGAGCAGCGCCTTGGGCGCGTCGTTGAACAGCAGGTGCGCCTCGTCGAAGAAGAAGACCAGCTTGGGCTTGTCGAGGTCGCCGGCCTCGGGCAGCTTCTCGAACAGCTCGGACAGCATCCACAGCAGGAATGTGGCGTAGAGCTTGGGCGAGTTCATCAGCTTGTCCGCCGCCAGAATGTTGACCACGCCCTGGCCCTTGTCGGTCTGGATGAAGTCTTCCAGGTTCAGCATGGGCTCGCCGAAGAACAGGTCCGCGCCCTGCGATTCCAGCGCCACCAGGCCGCGCTGGATCGCGCCGATCGAGGCGGCGGAGATATTGCCGTATTCGGTGGTGAACCGGGCCGCGTTGTCGCCCACGTACTGGAGCATCGCGCGCAGGTCCTTGGCGTCGAGCAGCAGCAGGCCATTGGCGTCGGCAATGCGGAACACCAGGTTGAGCACGCCCTGCTGGGTGTCGTTCAGCTCCAGCATGCGCGACAGCAGCAGCGGGCCCATGTGCGAGATGGTGGCACGCACCGGATGGCCCTTCTCGCCGAACACGTCCCAAAGCGTGGTCGGGCAGCCGCCCCATGCCGGCTCGGGCAGGCTCAGTTCCGCCAGGCGGGCCTTGAGCTTCTCCGTAGGCTGGCCAGGCTGGGAAATGCCGGTCAGGTCACCTTTGACGTCAGCCATGAAGACCGGCACGCCGAGCCGGGAAAAGCCTTGCGCCAGCGTCTGGAGCGTCACGGTCTTGCCGGTGCCGGTGGCGCCGGTAATCAGTCCGTGCCGGTTGCCCATTTGCGGCAGCAGGGCCAGTTCGTGCTCGGCGTTCTTGGCGATCAGGATAGGTTCGGCCATGGTGTCTAGGATCGGGAAGCGTGGCGGCTGGCCACAGGCGCGGCGCAGGCGGGGCCGCGTGATAAAATCATCGGCTGATTATAGCCAGCAGCCGGGCCTACCCGTCACCCGGCGCGCCCGTTTCATACCCGGCAGTACCCGGCGATGACCCGGCAGTACCCGGCGCGCGCAAGCTGCAGCCTTCCCGCACAACCTCACGTTTTCCGCTTCGGAGAGAATCATGGCCGGTCACTCGAAATGGGCCAATATCAAACATAAGAAAGCCGCCGCTGACGCCAAGCGCGGCAAGATCTGGACCCGCCTGATCAAGGAAATCACCGTTGCCGCCAAGCTCGGCGGCGGCGATCCCGACTCCAACCCGCGCCTGCGCCTGTCCATGGACAAGGCGATGGACGCCAACATGCCCAAGGACAACATCCAGCGCGCGATCCAGCGCGGCGTGGGTGGCCTGGAAGGCGTGAACTACGAGGAAATCCGCTACGAAGGCTACGGCCTGAGCGGCGCCGCGATCATCGTCGACTGCCTGACCGACAACCGCACCCGCACCGTGGCCGAAGTGCGCCACGCGTTCTCCAAGCACGGCGGCAACATGGGCACCGAAGGCTCGGTGGCCTTCATGTTCACGCATTGCGGCCAGTTCCTGTTCGCGCCGGGCACGCCGGAAGACAAGCTGATGGACGCCGCGCTGGAAGCCGGCGCCGACGACGTCGTCACCAATGAAGACGGCTCGATCGAAGTCACCTGCCCGCCGAACGATTTTTCCGCGGTCAAGGCGGCCCTGGAAGCCGCCGGCTTCAAGGCCGAAGTGGCCGACGTGGTGATGAAGCCGCAGAACGAAGTCGATTTCTCGGGCGACGACGCGGTGAAGATGCAGAAGCTGCTGGACGCCCTGGAAAACCTGGACGACGTGCAGGAAGTCTTCACCAACGCAGTCATCGAAGAGTAACTAGACTGAATAGCCCCTCCGGCGGCAGCACGAACAGGCTGCCGCCTTTTTGCATGCGTTTCTTTTCTGGCAGTGGATCATGAAAGTATTGGTTGTCGGCTCGGGTGGACGTGAACACGCGTTGGCCTGGAAATTGGCCCAATCCCCCAAGTTGCAGGTGGTATACGTGGCACCGGGCAATGGCGGGACCGCGCTCGACAAGCGCCTGCAGAATGTTCCGCTGACGGATCCGGAAGTGCTGGCTGCCTTTGCCGAACGCGAAGGCGTGGCTTTCACCGTTGTCGGCCCCGAGGCGCCGCTGGCCGCCGGCATCGTGGACGTGTTCCGCGCCAAGGGCCTGCGCATCTTCGGCCCGACCCAGGCCGCCGCGCAGCTCGAGTCGTCGAAGGACTTCGCCAAGGCCTTCATGCACCGCCACGGTATTCCGACGGCGGCTTACCAGACCTTCTCCGATGCCGCCCAGGCCCACGCCTACATCGACGCGCAGGGCGCGCCGATCGTGATCAAGGCTGACGGCCTGGCGGCCGGCAAGGGCGTGGTCGTCGCCATGAGCCTGGAAGAGGCCCATGCCGCGGTCGACATGATGCTGGCCGACAACAAGCTCGGCGACGCCGGCGCGCGCGTGGTGGTCGAGGAATTCCTGGACGGCGAGGAGGCCAGCTTCATCGTGATGGTCGACGGCAAGAACGTGCTGGCGCTGGCCACCAGCCAGGACCACAAGCGCCTGCTGGACGCCGACGCCGGCCCCAACACCGGCGGCATGGGCGCCTATTCGCCCGCGCCGGTGGTCACGCCCGCGCTGCATGCGCGCGCGCTGCGCGAGATCATCCTGCCGACCGTGCGCGGCATGGAAAAGGACGGCATTCCGTACACGGGCTTCCTGTACGCCGGCCTGATGATCGACAAGGACGGCAACCCGAAGACGCTGGAATTCAACTGCCGCATGGGCGACCCGGAAACCCAGCCGATCATGGCGCGCCTGAAGACCGACCTGGTCGACGTGATGGACGCGGCCGTGTCGGGCAAGCTCGACGAAGTCGAACTGGACTGGGACCGCCGCACCGCGCTGGGCGTGGTGATTGCGGCCTACGGCTATCCCGACGCGCCGCGCAAGGGCGACGCCATCACCGGCATCCCGGCCGAAACCGACGACAGCGTGACGTTCCACGCCGGCACCACGCTCAAGGACGGCACGCTGCTGACCACGGGCGGCCGCGTGCTCTGCGTGGTGGGCCTGGCCGATACCGTCAAGGCAGCGCAGCGCGCCGCCTACGCCGCCGTGGAGCAGATCCATTTCGATGGCATGCAATACCGTACCGACATCGGCTACCGCGCCATCAAGCGCTGAGCGCCGGTGTGACCGGTGTGACGCCGCCACCGGGCCCGACCGGCCCCTGGCGGCCCGTCACGTGCGGACGGCGCGCGCCGGCAAGTGCCGCGCCAGCCGTTACAATCGTGACACTCCCATGACGGCCGTGCCGGCCAGACGCCGGCACGGCCGCCCTTGCATCCGGGGCCCCCGCCCCTACACGCCATGATCGATTCCCAGGCAGTCCGTGCCTACCTGCTCGGTCTGCAAGACCGCATCACCGACGCCGTCGCCGCCATCGACGGACAGCCGTTCCTGACCGACGCCTGGGAAAAGCCGCCCACCGAGCGCCTGCGCGGCAGTGGCCGCACCCGCATCCTGGAGGGCGGCGCCGTGATGGAGCGTGCCGGCGTGGGCTTTTCGCACGTCACCGGCGACACCTTGCCGCCGTCGGCGAGCGCCAACCGGCCCGAGCTTGCCGGGCGCGGCTTCGAAGCCATGGGCGTGTCGCTGGTGTTCCATCCGCGCAACCCGTACGTGCCCACCGTGCACATGAACGTGCGCTGCTTCATCGCCACCAGGCCCGATGCCGATCCGGTCTGGTGGTTCGGTGGCGGCATGGACCTGACGCCTTACTACGGCAACGCCGACGACTGCGCGCATTTCCACCGCACCTGCAAGGCATCGCTGGCCCCGTTTGGCGACGAGTTGTACCCGCGCTTCAAGCAGTGGTGCGACGATTATTTCTTCCTCAAGCACCGCGGCGAGGCGCGCGGCATTGGCGGGATCTTTTTCGACGACTTCTCGGCCCTGGGCTTCGAGCGCAGCTTCGAGATGATGCGCAGCGTCGGCGATGCCTTCCTGGACGCCTACCAGCCCATCCTGGAGCGCCGCAAGGACACCCCGTACGGCGAGCGCGAGCGCGATTTCCAGTCCTACCGCCGCGGCCGCTATGTCGAATTCAACCTGGTGTTCGACCGCGGCACGCTGTTCGGGCTGCAGTCCGGCGGGCGCGCCGAATCGATCCTGATGTCGATGCCGCCGCAGGTGACATGGCGCTACGACTGGCAGCCGGAGCCGGGTAGCGCCGAAAGCGCGCTGTACACCGACTTCCTGCCGGCGCGCGACTGGGCCTGACGGCAACCGTATGGCACATCCCGACCAAGACGACGTGCCGGCCAATGCCGGCAAAGACGCCCGCCCGTACCGCCTGGGCATCCTCGGCGGCACTTTCGACCCACCCCATATCGGCCATGTGGCACTGGCCAGCCTTTGTATCGACCACCTGGCGCTCGATGAACTGGTATGGATCCCGACCGGCCAGTCGTGGCAGAAAGGTGCCGACGTGACCCCGGCCGCGGACCGGTTCGCCATGACCGAGCTGGCGGCCGCCGCCCTGACCGGCACTTCCGCAAAGATCCGCGTGAGCCGGATGGAAGTCGACCGCGAGGGCCCGAGCTACACCATCGACACCGTGCGCCAGCTGCGCGATGAATACGGCCCCGAGGCGTCGCTGTGCTGGCTGATGGGCGCCGACCAGCTCCTGCGCCTGCATACCTGGCACGGCTGGCAGGAATTGTTCGCGCATGTGCACTTCTGTACCGCCACGCGCCCTGGCTTCGATCTGTCTGAACTCGAAGGACCGGTGCGCGAAGCACTGGTCGCGCGCCAGGCCGACACGCACCTGATACAATGCACGCCCTCCGGCCGGATGTGGATCGACCAGACGCTCGCCGTCGACCTGTCTTCCACCGGCCTGCGCCAGCGCCTGGCATCCGGCCTCCCGGCGGATGACCAATTGCCAGCCGGCGTGGCACACTACATCGCGAGCCGCGGGCTCTACCGCCCCGCCTCAGGACAGCCCTGAACCGGCCGCCCCCCCAATGATTTCAGCTGAACAAGAACGCACCATGGATATTCGCAAACTGCAACGCGCCATCGTCGACGGCCTCGAGGATGTCAAAGCGCAGGACATCAAGGTGTATGACACCACCCACCTGACCGAGCTGTTCGACCGGGTGGTGATTGCCAGCGGGACATCCAACCGCCAGACCAAGGCGCTGGCGGCGTCGGTGCGCGACACGGTGAAGGAAGCCGGCGGCCATATCGTTGCGGTGGAAGGCCTGGAAACCGGCGAATGGGTTCTGGTCGACTGCGGCGACGCGGTGGTGCACATCCTGCAGCCGCAGTTGCGCCTGTACTACAACCTCGAAGAGATCTGGGGCGACAAGCCGGTGCGCATGAAGCTCGCCGCCGCCAAGGGCCTGGCCAAGGCCAGCGAGCCGATGGACGATGACGAAGACGAAGCGCCGGCACCGCGCGCGCGCCGTGCCAGCAACCTGCGCCCGGCGCTGGCCCGCCTGCCCGAAGGCATGAAGGAGCCCTCGCCTCCGATGGGCCACGAGGACACCGATCCGGACGCCATCGCCACCATCCGCAAGCCGGCCCGCAAGACCGCTGCCGCCAAGACTCCCGCCACGCGCGCCGCCGCGCCGCGCAAGGCGGCCGCCGGCACCCCGGCGCGCAAGACCGCCACGCGTACCACCGCGGCCAAGACTGGCGCGGCCAAGACCGGTGCTGCCAAGACCGGCGCCGCCAAGCCGGCAGCCCGCAAGCGCACCACGCGCTCGGCCTGAGTCTGAACTTGCGCGCGCGGCTGCGGCCGCGCGGCAATACACCCCATGCAACTGGTCATCGTCGCGGTCGGCCACAAGATGCCTGGCTGGATCGAAACTGGCTTCAACGAGTATGCCAAGCGCATGCCGCCAGAGCTGCGCATCGAACTGCGCGAGGTCAAGCCCGAAACCCGCTCCTCCTCCAATAACGCCGCCACCGTGATGCAGCGCGAAGCCGCGCGCATCGACGCGGTGCTGGGATCGCTGTCGCGGCAGTGCCGCATCGTGGCACTGGATGAGCGCGGGCGCGATTTCACTACCGTGCAGCTCGCCGGCCAGCTCACCGACTGGCAGCGCGAAGGCGGCGATGTCGCGTTCCTGATCGGCGGGGCCGACGGCCTCGATCCCGCGCTGAAGGCGCGGGCGCAAACGCTGCTGCGGCTGTCCAGCCTTACGCTGCCACACGGCATGGTGCGCGTGCTGCTGGCGGAGCAGCTCTACCGCGCCTGGTCGGTCACGCAGAACCACCCCTATCACCGGGCCTGAGCCGGCACCGGCAGTACAATGCGGGCCTTGGGCGGCCGCCCCGGGCCCGCCTGTTCCCGAATCTTCCGCTCCCGCCCGCCGTGATGCACGACTACCTTTATCTCGCCTCCCAGAGCCCGCGCCGCCGCGAACTGCTGACGCAGCTCGGCGTGCGCTATGAACTGCTGCTCGCCGATGATGACGAAGACGCGGAGTCGCTGGAAGTCGTACAGCCCGGCGAGACCCCCGACGACTATGTCCAGCGCGTCTGCGCGCTCAAGGCCGAAGCCGCGCTGCGGCGCCGCGAACGGCGCGCGCTGCGCGACGCCCCCGTGCTTACGTCCGATACCACCGTGTGCCTCGGCGGTGACATCCTCGGCAAGCCGGCCGACGGCGCCGACGCCGCGGCCATGCTGGCCGCGCTGTCCGGCACGACGCACCGCGTGCTGACCGCCGTAACCGTGGTCTCGACGCTGGGCATGCATCATGCCCTGTCGATCTCGCGCGTCACATTCCGCGCGATGACCACGCCCGAGATCGAAGGCTACGTCGCCAGCGGCGAGCCGCTCGGCAAGGCCGGCGCCTACGGCATCCAGGGGCGCGCGGCGGAGTTCGTCGAGCGGATCGAAGGCAGCTATTCAGGTATCATGGGACTGCCCCTGTTTGAGACGGCTGCGTTACTCAGGCAGGCCCGCCTGCGGTTCTGAACGGCACCTGCCAAAGCCTGCCAGTCCGGGCAGACAATACATCGCCGGTACACCGGCAACGCGTTTCATCCGCCATGACTGAAGACATCCTCGTCAACATCACGCCCCAAGAGACGCGCGTTGCCATCGTGCAGCAGGCCGCCGTCCAGGAACTGCATGTCGAGCGCACCCTGACGCGCGGACTGGTCGGGAACATCTACCTGGGCAAGGTCGTGCGCGTGCTGCCGGGCATGCAGTCGGCCTTCATCGACATCGGCCTGGAACGCGCCGCCTTCCTGCACGTCGCCGACATCTGGCACCCGCGCGATCCAGACAAGAACGGCACCCAGCTCGCCATCGAGAAGACCCTGTTCGAAGGCCAAGCGCTGATGGTGCAGGTCATCAAGGATCCGATCGGCACCAAGGGCGCGCGCCTGTCCACGCAGGTCAGCATTGCCGGGCGCACGCTCGTGTACCTGCCGCAGGACCCGCACATCGGCATTTCGCAGCGCATCGAAGGCGAGGTTGACCGCGAGGCGCTGCGCAGCCGCGTGCAGGGCCTGGTGCCGGCCGACGAGCGCGGCGGCTTCATCGTGCGCACCATCGCCGAGGAAGCCAGCGACGAAGAACTGGGCAATGACATCGCCTACCTGCGCAAGATCTGGGCCGTGATCCGCCAGAACGCCACCACGCAGCCGGCGCCGAGCCTGCTCTATCAGGACCTCGACCTGGCCCAGCGCGTGCTGCGCGACTTCATCAACGACGCCACCGGCGTGATCCAGATCGACTCGCGCGAGAACTACCAGCGGCTGGTGGAGTTCGCGCAGGAATACACGCCGGCGGTGCTGCCGCGCCTGTCGCACTACGCCGGCGAGCGGCCGATCTTCGACCTGTTCAATATCGACGCCGAGATCGAGAAGGCGCTGTCGCGGCGCGTGGACCTGAAGTCCGGCGGCTACCTGATGATCGACCAGACCGAGGCGATGACGACGATCGACGTCAACACCGGGGGCTACGTCGGCGCGCGCAACTTCGACGACACGATCTTCAAGACCAACCTCGAAGCCGCGCACACCATTGCGCGCCAGCTGCGCCTGCGCAACCTGGGCGGGATCATCATCATCGACTTCATCGACATGGAGAATGTCGAGCACCGCGAGGCGGTGCTGTCGGAACTCAAGCGCGCGCTGTCGCGCGACCGCACGCGCATCACCGTCAACAACTTCTCGCAGCTCGGCCTGGTCGAGATGACACGCAAGCGCACGCGTGAATCGCTCGCGCACGTGCTGTGCGAGCAGTGCCCGGTGTGCACGGGCAAGGGCCAGGTCAAGACGCCGCGCACGGTGTGCTACGACATCCTGCGCGAGATCATGCGTGAATCGCGCCAGTTCAACCCGCGCGAGTTCCGCATCCTGGCGTCGCAGGAAGTCATCGACCTGTTCCTGGAAGAGGAAAGCCAGCACCTGGCGATGCTGGGCGACTTCATCGGCAAGCCGATCTCGCTGCAGGTGGAATCGACGTTCCACCAGGAGCAGTACGACATCATCCTGATGTAGCCAGGCGCCCCCCCCCGCTACACGCGGCCGGTGATCGCTATCCGTCAGTCCGCCACGACAACCGGGACGCGCGGTGCCACCGCGCACATCAGCTCATAGCCGATCGTGCCCGCCGCCGCGGCAACGTCGTCGATCGGAACGTGCCGGCCCCAGAGTTCGACCGGCGTGCCGACATTGGCCTCGGGACACTCGCTGAGATCGACTGCCAGCATGTCCATCGATATGCGTCCGACCGTGCGTGTGTTCCGGTTGCCGACGCGAACCGGCGCGAAATGCTCCGTGTGCGAAGAGCTTGTGCGCGGATAGCCATCGGCATAGCCGCAAGCGACGATGCCGATACGCTGGCGTCGCGTCGCGACATAGTGCGAGCCATAGCCAACCGACTGGCCGGGTTGCAGCTCCTGCACGCCCAGTATCCGGCTGGCAAGCGTCTGTGCAGCCTGCAGTCCTGTGCCGGCCAGATCCCTGGCGCAGCCCGACGGCGCGGCGCCGTACAGCATGATCCCTGCCCGCACCCAGTCCGCGTGGCAATCGGCATGACGCATGGTCGCCGCCGAGTTCGCGATGCAGACCTGCCCCGGCAGGCCGCGCGTGGCAGCGTAAAAAGTTGCCGCCTGTTCCGTGACGCCTTTGTCGGTATCCGCATCCGAAAAATGGCTCATATGGGTCACCGACCTCACCGCGGCAATATCACTCAGGCGCCGCCAGGCCGCGCCGTACTCTTGCGGACTGAAGCCGAGACGGTTCATGCCGGAATTCAGTTTCAGGCAGACGTCGAGCGATCGCGGCGCCAGCCGGCCATCGCGCGATGCCAGCTCCAGCATCCGCAACTGCTCTTCCCCGTGCACTGCCGTGGTCAGGCGCAGCGAGGCGAGCAGCGCGATATCGCTGTCGTCGAAGAACCCCTCCAGCAGCAGGATCGGCCCGGCCCAGCCCAGGTCGCGCAATTGGGCCGCTTCGTGCAGGTCCAGGAGCGCGAAGCCGTCGGCCGACGCAAGCGCCTGGTAGACCCGGGCGATGCCGTGGCCATAGGCATTGGCCTTTACCACGGCCCAGACTTTCGATGCGGGTGCGAGGCGCCGCGCGATGGCCAGGTTGTTGGCGAGCGCGGACCGGTGGATGGTCACGGAGATGGGGCGGGGCATATCGTTGTCGCTATCCGGGTTGCCGCAGGAATGACTGGTGATCCGCTCTGATCCCAGAGCACCGACTATCGTATCGACGTTGAAGCAGGCTTTGTTACTGAAATTCACGCACTTTTCAGTAACGGCTCCCAAATCCGGGCAAGCGACAAAGCGATCGACGGTTCGCCAGCGAAAGGGGGTGGTGTTTCTACCTACGCGCAAGTGATCCTCATGACCATGCGCGTTCGTGGCGATCCGCTATAACTCAGTTAACGCCATCCCATCGACAAGCGCGGGCGGCAGCCCGCAGGTCCAAGGCGTTCAGTAGTGAGGTACCCGGATGAAAGCCGCGCATTTGGCCCCATGCTTTCTGGCCATGATCTTGTGCACTGCCTGCGAGCAGTTGCCCATCGCCCGTCGGGCACCTCCGCCTCCTCCAGCGCCCGTGGCCGCAGCCCCCGCCCCCGAAAAACCACGCGCCACGCCGATCGCGGCGCACGACATCAGCCTGGCCGGCACCTGCCGCCGGACGGAAGACGACGGTTTCCGCGAAGACGCGGTGATGCGCGTGGTCGCCAATGACGTGAAGTCCCTGAAGTGGAAGCTGTGGGTATCCAAGCGCGGAACCTGCCAGTTCGACCTGGCGGATTTCAAGCAAGTCCAGAAGACGCCGCATATCGTGCTGGAGGCCACCGATGGCACCCAATGCAGGCTGCTGATCTGGCAGGACCCGCGGCGCGTCACGCTCGCGCACGCCAATTGCCAGCAGCGCTGCACACCCGGCATCTATGAGCAGGCATGGCCGGTGCTGTTCAATCCAAGCAACGGGGAGTGCGCCGAGATTCGCTGATCATGCGGCCCAGCGCACAAGCACACACTTACTTGCTCTTGGGCACGCGGCCCATCAGGAAGAACTCGTCGTTCGGGCGCATGCTGATGGTGTTGGCCATGCGGTTCGACAAGCCGAAAAACGCGGTAATGGCGGCGATGTCCCACGCGTCTTCGTCGCTGAAGCCATGCTCGCGCAGCGCCGCAAAGTCGGCGTCGCCGATCTCGTGCGAGGCCTGGCACACCTTCAGCGCGAAATCGAGCATGGCTCGCTGGCGCGGCGGGATATCGGCTTTCAGGTAGTTCACCGCGACCTGGTCGGCCACCAGCGGCTTCTTCTCGTAGATGCGCAGGATGGCGCCGTGCGCGACCACGCAGTACAGGCACTGGTTGGCCGCCGACGTGGCCACCACGATCATCTCGCGCTCGCCCTTGGTCAGGCCGCCGTCCTTCAGCATCAGCGCGTCGTGATAGGCGAAGAAGGCGCGGAACTCGTCGGGCCGGTGGGCCAGCGTCAGGAAGACGTTGGGCACGAAGCCGGCCTTTTCCTGGACTTCGAGGATGCGCTGCCGGATGTCGTCGGGCAGCGCCTTCAGTTCGGGTACCGGGTAACGGCTGATGGGAAGGGCCGGGCGGGTCATGGCTGTCTCTCTCGCGGTCGTTGTTGTCGGCCCATTGTAGCGAAGGCGCAAACCGCGAGCCGGCAGCCAGGATCAGTGTGTAGCGAACTGGATCCGGTGCAGCCCGGCGTACAGGCCGTTGGCGCCCAGCAGCTCCTCGTGCGTGCCCTGCTCCGCCACGCGGCCATGGTCGAGCACGACGATGCGGTCGGCGTTCTCGATGGTGGAAAGGCGGTGCGCGATCACCAGCGTCGTGCGGCCGACCATCAGCGCTTCGAGCGCGGCCTGCACCTGGCGCTCGGATTCCGAATCGAGCGCCGAGGTGGCTTCATCCAGGATCAGGATCGGCGCATCCTTGTAGATCGCACGAGCGATGGCCAGGCGCTGGCGTTGGCCACCAGAGAGCTTCATGCCGTTGTCGCCAATGTTCGTGTTGACGCCTTCGGGCAGGTTCTTCACCACATCGGTCAGGTAGGCGGCCTGCAGCGCACGTTCGACACGCGCCATATCGATCTTGTCTTCCGGGCCGACCCCATACGCCACGTTGGCGGCAACCGTGTCGTTGAAGAGCACCACATCCTGGCTCACGAAGGCGATCTGGTTGCGCAACTCGCGCAGCGCGATATCGCCGATGGCGTGACCATCCAGCAGGATGCGGCCGTCGCTCGGGTCGAAGAAGCGCGGCACCAGGTTGACCAGCGTGGTCTTGCCGCTGCCCGACGGACCGACCAGCGCCACCACCTCGCCGGCGGGCACGCGGATATCGATGCCCTCCAGCGCCGCACGCATGCCTTCGCCATAACGGAAGCCGACGCGCTCGAACACCAGGTCGCCCCTGGCACGTTCGATGCGCACACCGCCGTCCTGCGGCTCCACCGGCTCGTCGATCAGGCGGAAGATCAGTTCGGCCGCGGTCAGGCCGCGCGTGAGCGGCTGGTTGATGTCCGTCAGGTGCTTGAGCGGCGAGATCAGCAGCAGCATGGCCATCACGAAACCGGTGAAACCGCCGATCGTGGTCTGGTTGCCCTGCGCCTGGATCATGGCGATGGTGATGATGACCGACAGCGCCAGCGCGGCCAGGAAAGCCGTCACGGGCTGGTTCAGGCCGCCGGCCACGGCCATGCGCATCGAGTAGTTCTTGAGCCGCTCCGCCATGGCGCGGAAGCGGTTCATCTCGTAAGCCTCGCCGCCGTGCAGCTTCACGACCTTGAAGCCGCCTGCGGCCTCTTCGACCACATAGGCAGCGCTGTTGGTCAGGGTCTGGTGGTCGCGGTTCAGGCGGCGCAGGCGCCGGTTGATCTTCGACATCAGGTAGCCGATCACGGGCAGGATCACGGCCACGATCAGCGTCAGGCGCCAGTTCGTGTAGAACAGGTAGATCAGCAGCGCCACTACGGTCAGCGAGTCCCGCACCAGCGTGATGAACACGCTGGTCAGGATCGACAGCACCTGGTTGACCTCGAAGATCACCGCGTTGATCAGCGACGCCGCGGTATTGCGGTGATAGAACTGGGCCGGCGCGTGCAGCATGCGGTCGAACATCTGCATGCGCATCTTCAGCAGCACGCGGTTCGAGATCAGGCTCAACAGGTAACCGGACGCGAACTGGGCCACGCCGCGGATCAGCGCCACGCCGGTCAGGATGGCGGGGACATGCCACAGCTTGCCGGCGTATTGGCCGCCAAAGCCCTTGTCGAGCAAGTCGTTGACGACCTTCGGGATCACGCCCTCGCTGGCCGCGACCACGGCCATGGCCACGATGGCGGCAATGAAGATGCGCAGCTCGGGGCGCAGATAGCCCATCAGGCGCTTGCCTACCTGTACGTCTTGTCCGGCCGATTGTTCGGACTTCGCTGGATTGCTCACTACCGCCCTTATTTGAAAGATGCGACGCGCACCCGTCTGACCGGGTGGCACGGGAAACGCCGGGGAATTACCGGAACATGTTGCCCGGCATGGCGAAAACGCCACATAGAGGCGCAAAAAACGCAGCCATTGTAACCGCATTCCCCGGCGCGGCAGAGGCGCCGGAAGGTGCGCAAAAGGGCATGGCGCCATGCCTTGCGCGCCCTGCCCCGAACTTCAATACATCAGCTCCACCGCGTCGTTGCCAAGCCACTGCCGCAGTTCACCGAGCAGGGCTTCGTCCGGCTCCACGCGCCAGTTCGGTCCGAGATGGATCTCGCACGCGGCACTCGGATTGCGGTACCGCACCAGCAGGCCGAGGCCCGCCGGGCCCGCATCGCGCGGCTTGGCACGGTATTGGGTCAGCACCGTGCGCAAACGTTCCATGGTCGAGTCTTCCGGTGCGAGCGCGATGCTGAGCGCACTGGCATAGGCGCTGCGCGCCGTCGCCAGGTCCATGACCGACTCGGCCGTGAAGCGCACGCCGCCGGTGAAGGTGTCGTGGCGTGCGTTGCCCGTCGCGATCAGCAGCTCGTCCTCGCGGAACATATGCCGGTTGGCATCGAACACCTCGTTGAAGACGGTCATCTCCACCACCCCGGTGCCGTCGTCGAGCTGCACGATGATCATCTTGCCGCGCTGCGTCATCTGCGTGCGCACCCCGGCGATCACGCCGGCGATGGTCTTGCCGCGCACGTCGCGGCCGAAACCGCCGCCGTTGCCCTGCACTTCCTTTTCCAGGCCGGCCAGCGTGCTCTTGACGAAGCGGCGCACCTCGTCGCGGCAGGCATCGAACAGGTGCCCGGAGAAGTAGTAGCCGAGCGCTTGCTTCTCCTCCTGCAAGGTGCGCTTGGGCGTCCAGCGCGGTTCATCGATCAGTTCCGGCCGGTGCGCATCGCCGGCATCTCCCATCAAGTCGAACAGCGAGACCTGGTTGGCCGACTCGGCCTTCTGGTCGGCCGCCTCCATCGCGATCGAGACCGAGGCCAGCAATTGCGCGCGGTTGTCGTTGAGGCTGTCGAACGCGCCGGCACGGATCAGCGCCTCGATGGTGCGGCGGTTCACCTGGCGGCGGTCGACGCGCTCGCAGAAGTCGAACAGGTCCGTGAAGGGCCGCTCCGCGCGCGCACGCAGGATGTCTTCGATGGCGCCCTGCCCGGAGCCCTTGATGCCGCCGAGGCCGTAGCGAATGGTCCTGGCATCGGTCGGCGCGAAGCGGTACTCGCTGGCGTTGACGTCGGGCGGCAGCACCGCGAGCTTGTTGAGCTTGCAGTCCTCGTAAAGGATCTTGACCTTGTCGGTGTCGTCCATGGCCAGCGACATGTTGGCTGCCATGAATTCGGCCGGATGATGCGCCTTGAGCCACGCGGTGTAGTACGCCAGCAGCGCGTACGCGGCCGCGTGCGACTTGTTGAAGCCGTAGCCCGCGAACTTCTCCATCAGGTCGAAGATGTCGTCGGCCTGCTCGGCGGAGAGACCGTTCTTGTCGGCGCCTTCGCGGAACATCACGCGGTGCTGCGCCATCTCCTCGGGCTTTTTCTTGCCCATGGCGCGGCGCAGCAGGTCGGCGCCGCCGAGCGAGTAGCCGCCGATGATCTGCGCCATCTGCATCACCTGCTCCTGGTAGACCATGATGCCGTAGGTCTCCTTGAGCACGGGCTCGACGCGCGGGTCCGGGTACTCCACCTTCTCGCGGCCGTGCTTGCGCGCGCAGAAGCTGGGGATCAGGTCCATCGGGCCCGGGCGGTACAGTGCCACCAGCGCGATGATGTCCTCGAAGCGGTCAGGCTTGGCGTCCTTCAGCATGCCCTGCATGCCGCGGCTTTCCAGCTGGAACACCGCGACCGTGTTGGCGGTCTTGAGGATGTCGAAGGCAGGGCCGTCATCGAGCGGGATCTGGCTGCAGTTCCAGTCCGCCTTGCTGGGATCCAGCCGGCGGATATAGCGCTCGGCCCAGTCGAGGATGGTCAGCGTGGTCAGGCCCAGAAAGTCGAACTTGACCAGGCCGGCCGCTTCCACGTCGTCCTTGTCGTACTGGCTGACGACGCCGCTCATGCCGTCGTTCTGCGCGCCCTGCGTATAGAGCGGGCAGAAATCGGTCAGCCGGCCCGGCGCGATCAGCACGCCGCCGGCGTGCATACCGACGTTGCGGGTCATGCCTTCGACGCGCTGCGCCAGCTCCAGCAGCTGGCGCACTTCTTCCTCGTTGTTCTCGCGCTCGGTGAGCAGCGGCTCTTCCTTCTTGGCCTCTTCGATCGTGACGAGCTTGCCGGGCTTGAACGGAATCAGCTTGGCGATGCCGTCGACGAAGCCGTAGCCCAGGTCGAGCACGCGGCCCACGTCGCGCACCGCGGCCTTGGCCGCCATGGTGCCGAAGGTAGCGATCTGCGATACCGCATCCTTGCCGTACTTTTCCTTCACGTACGTGATCACGCGGTCACGGCCGTGCTGGCAGAAGTCGATATCGAAGTCGGGCATGGACACCCGCTCCGGGTTCAGGAAACGCTCGAACAGCAGCGCGTACTTGAGCGGATCCAGGTCGGTAATGCCCAGCGCATAGGCCACCAGCGAACCGGCGCCCGAGCCCCGGCCCGGCCCCACCGGCACGCCATTGTTCTTGGCCCAGTTGATAAAGTCCGCCACGATCAGGAAGTAGCCCGGGAAACCCATCTTGATGATGGTGCCGGTCTCGAACTCCAGGCGTGCGTAGTACTCGGGCCGCTTGGCCTCGCGCTGTGCCTCGTCCGGGAACAGCACGGCCAGGCGCTTCTCCAGGCCGTCCTTGGCCATGAAGACCAGGTAGTCGTCGAGCGACATGCCGTCGGGCGTGGGGAACAGCGGCAGGCGCGGCTTGCCCAGCTCCAGCGTCAGGTTGCAGCGCCGCGCGATCTCCACGGCGTTCTCGAGCGCGGACGGAATGTCGGCGAACAGCGCGCACATCTCGTCCTGCGTCTTGAAGTACTGGTCCGTGGTGAAACGGCGCGTACGGCGCGGATTGGCCAGCAGTTCGCCTTCGGCGATACAGACGCGCGCCTCGTGCGCGGTGAAGTCGTCCGGCGTCATGAACTGCACCGGGTGCGTGGCCACCACGGGCAGCTGCATCTCGGCGGCCAGGTGCACGGCCTGCTGCACGTAGGCATCCGTGCCGGGATGACCGGCGCGCTGCAGCTCGATGTAGAAACGCTGCGGGAAGACGGAGGCCCAATGCGCCGCGGCACGGCGGGCGCCATCGACGTTGCCGTTGACCAGCGCCATGCCGACATCGCCGCCCATTGCGCCCGACAGCGCGATCAGCCCTGTCGCCAGCGGCTGGCCCTCTTCACCGGGCTCGCCGAACCAGCCGGGCTCGATCTCGGCACGGCCGCGGTGCTGGTTCGACAGCCACGCGCGCGACAGCAGCATGCACAGGTTCAGGTAGCCGATGCGGTCCTGCACCAGCAGCAGCAGCCGCGCGGGCTTGTCGCGGTCGTCCGCATTGGACAGCCAGACATCGGCGCCGACCACGGGCTTGACGCCGCCGCCGCGCGCTTCCTTGTAGAAGCGGATCAGGCCGAAGGCATTGGCGAGGTCGGTGAGAGCGAGCGCGCCCATGCCATCGCCGGCCGCGGCCTTGACGGCATCATCCAGGCGGACGATGCCGTCGACGACGGAATACTCGGAATGGACGCGAAGGTGTACGAAACGGGGGGCAGACATGGGCGACATTGTACCGGCTTGGCATGGGCAGCGGCCCGGGCCTGGAACATCGCACCCGCCCCCGATAGCCGAGGACGACGCTGGGAAATGCCGGCCGGCGCCGGCCCGGCGCGCTATAATTTCGCCTTTCCAATCAGGCAGTTATCGCGCGCGTTTGCGCGCGTGGCGCAGCGCAGCCCATCATGCAGATCGTCAACATCTCCGCTTACAAGTTCGTCTCGCTCAACGACATCGAGACGTTGCGGCCGGAAATGCGCTCGCGCTGCGAGGATCTTGGCCTGAAGGGCACCATCCTGCTCGCGCCCGAAGGCATCAACATGTTCCTGGCCGGCCCGCGCGAAGCCATTGATGGCTTCATGGCCTGGCTGCATGCCGACGCGCGCTTCGCGGACATTGCGCCCAAGGAAAGCCTGTCGGAGAACCAGCCCTTCAAGCGCATGCTGGTGCGCGCCAAGAAGGAAATCATCACCATGAAGCGCCCGCTGATCCGTCCCGAGGAAGGGCGCGCGCCGTCGGTGCGGCCGGTCGACCTCAAGCGCTGGCTGGACCAGGGCCATGACGACGACGGCCGTCCGGTGGTGATGCTCGATACGCGCAACGACTTCGAAGTGGCGGTCGGGACGTTCGATACGGTGGTGGAATACAACCTCGCCAAGTTCAGCGAATTCCCCGAAGCGGTGGAAGCCCACAAGGCGGATTTCGAAGGCAAGACCGTGGTGTCGTTCTGCACCGGCGGCATCCGCTGCGAGAAGGCCGCGATCCACATGCAGGAAGTCGGCATCGACCACGTCTACCAGCTTGAAGGCGGCATCCTCAAGTATTTCGAGGAAGTCGGCGGCAGCCACTATCGCGGCGACTGCTTCGTCTTCGATTACCGCACCGCGCTCAATCCGAACCTGGAGCCCGCCGGCCCGAAACAGTGCTTCGCCTGCCGTGCCGTGGTGACGCCGGAAGAACAGCAAAGCCCGCACTACGTCGTCGGCAAGAGTTGCCCGCATTGCATCGGGCAGCGCGGTCAGGCTGCCGCCTGATCTGGCTGCGAGTCAGGCGGCGAGCAGGTGGTAGAGGTTGCGCAGCATGCCCGCCGTCGCGCCCCAGATGAAGCGGTGACCACCGCCTTCGCGCGGGAACGGCATGGCGTAGAACATCCGTTCGCCATCGACCCAGCGGAACAGGCGCCGCTCATGGTGCGAAGGATCCATCAGGAAGGCCAGCGGCACCTCGAACACATCTGCCACTTCCGAGGCGTCGGGCCGCAACGTAAAGCCGTCGCGCACCAGGCCCACCACCGGGCTGACATGGAAGCCGGTGCCGGTGATGTAATCGGGCAGCGCCCCCAGCACCTCCACATAGTCGCGCACCAGGCCGACCTCTTCTTCGGTTTCCCGAAGGGCGGTATCAATGCGGCTGGTGTCATGGTCTTCCTGGCTGCCGCCAGGAAAACTGATCTGTCCCGCATGCGCACTCAGGTTGGCATTACGCTCGGTGAGCAACACCGTCAGACCGTCGCGGCGCTCGACAATCGGCACCAGTACGGCAGCCTGGCGCAGGCTGCGGCTGCGGTCGTAGACACGTGATTCATCGGTCAGCTCGGGCGCCCAGGCGGGCGGTGCCTGCAAGCGGTGGCGGATGAAGTCCGCCTGCAGGCGCGGTGCGCTCAGTGCCGGACGGCGCTTGTCGACATCGATGATGGGAAGGGACTCTGGGTCAAAGACGGGGCGCATAGCAGGTTCAAGTATGACAGATGCTCGCCTTTCGGCAGCGCAGCAATCCGGCACAGTTGCCAAAAACGCAAAAAGGGCACCTTGCGGTGCCCTTCCTGAGGAAACATCCGGCCGGTAGGCCCGGCCGGCATGTCCGGCTTACTGGGCAGCCTTGGCTGCCTTCGAAACCAGCTTTTCCTTGATACGTGCGGACTTGCCCGAGCGCTCGCGCAGGTAGTACAGCTTCGCGCGACGCACGTCGCCGCGACGCTTCACTTCGATGCCGGCGATCAGCGGCGAGTACAGCTGGAACGTACGCTCCACGCCTTCACCCGACGAGATCTTGCGCACGATGAAGGACGAATTCAGGCCACGGTTACGCTTGGCAATCACCACGCCTTCGTAAGCCTGCACGCGCTTGCGGTTGCCTTCCACCACGTTCACGCTGACGATCACGGTGTCGCCGGGTGCGAATGCGGGGATGGTCTTGTTCGCGGTCAGACGCGCGATCTCTTCCTTCTCGATCTGCTCGATGATGTTCATCGTTCTTTCTCCGTAACCATCGTGCCGGCGTTGGATGCCCCAGGCATTGCCCGGGCCCCGGCAGAGGATGGGGTTTTACCTGGCGGGAGAATTCTCCCGCCCTTCTTTCACCAACCATTCCGACAGGAACTTCTCGTCGGAACGGGTTAGCAAACCTTGCGCGCGAGCGGTCTCGATCAGGTCGGGACGCTTTCTCGCGGTATTGGCCAGCGCCTGCTGGCGCCGCCATTTTTCAATCTCGGCATGATGGCCGCCGAGCAGGATCTCGGGTACCCGCACACCCTCATACTCTTCCGGCCGCGTGTAATGCGGGCAATCGAGCAAGCCGTTGACAAAGCTGTCCTGCACCGCCGACTGCGCATCGCCCAGTACACCGGGCAGGTGCCGCACCACGGCATCGATCAATGCCATCGCGGGCAGCTCGCCGCCGGACAGCACGAAATCGCCAAGGCTGATTTCCTCATGCACGCGGCGATCGATCAGGCGCTGGTCGATCGCCTCGTAGCGGCCGCACAACAACACCAGTCCGGGTCGCTGCGCGAGCGACATGACCTTCTCGTGGGTCAGCGGCGCACCCTGGGGCGACATCAGCACCACGTGCGGCGCTTCCACGCCGGCCCGCGACTGTGCCGCCGAGGCAGCATCGATCGCATCTTCCAGCGGCCTCGCCAGCATGACCATGCCGGGACCACCACCATACGGCCGATCATCGATGGTCCGGTAGTTGTCCGTGGTGAAATCGCGCGGATTCCACGTACGCAGGGCGTACCGTTGCTGCTTGGCTGCCCGGCTGGTGATGCCCCAGTCGGTCAGCGCGCGAAACATGTCGGGAAACAGCGTGATTACATCGAACTGCATCCGCCCTCCCCCTCCGAACCCGCACCGGCGTCGGCACAAATTCAGTAGTCGAGCCCCCAGTCCACCACGATGCGCTTGCCCGCGGTGTCGACCGTACGCAGGAACGCATCGACAAACGGTACGAGCCGCTCACCGGCCTTACCGTCGGGCAATGCGTAAGCCACCTGCAGGATCTGGTGAGCCCCGTTATCAATCAGACCGGACACCTCGCCCAGCAACTCGCCTTGCTCGTTGCTCACGGTGCAGCCGATCAGATCCACCCAGTAAAACTCATTCTCGTCCGGCGCCGGAAAATCCTCACGCCGGATCCACACGCGCCGCCCCCTGAGCGCTTCCGCCAGGTTGCGGTCCGAAACGCCAGTTGCCTGCGCCACGACGGTTCCGCTGTGCTCGCGCGATTGCTCGATCCTGACGCAGACCGCCTGGGCATACGAAACCTCCGCCGCGGCCACCAGGCCAGCCTGCGGGGGCACCAGCAGCCACCAGCGGCGCGCATGCAGCAACGCGGATGCGTCGTCGGCATGTGGCTGGACCTTGATCCAGCCGCGGATGCCATAGGCGGCACCGACATAGCCGACCTCCACCAGATCGTCCGGCAGCGGATCGGCAGACAGAAGCGTCGCCGGCAGCTTGACCGCCTTTGACGACTCGCCCTGAGGCCGATTCAAGGGCCTCGGCGCAGCGGCGCCCTGCTTTCGTTCAGTCACGTGTGCAATGAAAACGCGCCCCGATCGGGAACGCGCTGCAAACTGCTATCAGGCAGCGGCCTTGGCGGCGTTCTGCTTGACCAGGCGAGCAACGGTCGGCGACAGCTGGGCGCCAACGCCTTGCCAGTAGGCCAGGCGGTCCTGCACCACGCGCAGACCTTCTTCGCCTTCCGAAGCCAGCGGATTGTAGAAGCCAACGCGCTCGATGAAGCGGCCATCGCGGCGGTTGCGCGAATCGGTAGCGACGATGTTGAAGAAGGGGCGCTTCTTGCTGCCGCCGCGAGCCAGACGAATAACGACCATGAGATGATTCCTCAGAAAACTTGGTGTTCGAACACGAAACGCAAGAGTATAGCCCAATATCCGTGGTCAAACAAACACTTAGGCAGTTGACGCTGTGCGTGAGCGGAGGCATCGTGGCGGAATCCGCGACGGGAGGCGCGCCATGGGAATCGTCCGGCACTTCGTTGATCGCACCGCACGTCTGGCATCACTGGCCTGTCTCACTCTGCTTAGCGCTCCGGCCGCCACATCTGCGGCCTTGCCCCTGGCGCAGATCCAATTGCCGCCAGGATTCCGCATCGAAGTCCTGAGCGATGAAGTCCCCAACGCCCGGGGCATGGCGCTCACGCCATCCGGCACATTGTTCGTTGGCACACAAGAAGGCAAGGTCTATGCACTGCCCTCAGCGCTAGGCGGCAAACCGGTTGTTCGCGTCGTGGCAAGCGGCCTGGCCAGGCCAGTGGGCGTAGCGTTCCGCGATGGCAGCCTGTACGCGTCGTCGACTTCCCGCATCGTCCGCCTCGACAACATCGAAGCCCGGCTGGACCACCCGCCGACGCCGGTAGTCGTCACCGACCGGTTTTCAAAGGAAACGACGCACGGCTGGAAGTTCATCGCCTTCGGCCCGGACGGCTATCTCTACGTTCCAGTTGGCGCCCCCTGCAATATCTGCGCGCCGGACGAGAACCGCTACGCCAACATCATGAAGATGAAGCCCGACGGCTCGGACCTGCAGGTGGTGGCGCGCGGCGTGCGCAATTCAGTCGGATTCGACTGGCATCCCGCGACGCACGAACTGTGGTTCACCGACAACGGCCGCGACTACCTTGGCGACGACCAGCCCGACGACGAGCTGAACCGCGTGACACAGGCCGGGCAGCATTTCGGCTATCCGTTCTGCCACGCGGGCAACATCCCCGATCCCGAGTTCGGCAAGCAGCGCGCCTGCTCCGAGTTCGTACCGCCTGTCGCCAAGCTCGGCGCGCACGTCGCGGCGCTGGGCATGCGCTTCTACACCGGCACGCAGTTTCCCGCCGAGTACCGCAACAACATCTTCATTGCCGAGCACGGCAGCTGGAACCGCAGCGAACGGGTCGGCTACCGGATCGTGCGCGTGATCGTGGACGCGCAGGGCAAGGCAGTACGCCAGGAGATCTTCGCGCAAGGCTGGCTGCAGCATGGCAAATTCTGGGGCCGCCCCGTGGACGTGCTGGCCGCGCCGGACGGCTCGCTGCTGGTCAGTGACGACGACGCGGGCGCGATCTACCGCATCCGCTACGCCCCCTAAAGCCCGCCATCGGACCGTCAAAGTACCCCGAAACAATCCGTTACACCGGTAACGCGATTGGCATAGGCGGGCCGATGCCCCATGCGTACCATGAACCCAACTTTGAAACCACAACGCTGCGCGTCAGGATCCTGGGATTCCGCATGTTCACCCGCTCACTCCTGCGCGACTTGGTGGCTGGCATCCTCGCAGCTGCGGGCTTGGTCGGCGCCGTCGCCGCAAGCCATGCACAAGTCACGTTCTGGCCTCGCCCGCACGCCGATGCGCGCACACCGCGCGCCCAGGCGGCGGGGGGCTGGCAAATGGCCAGCGTACGGGCCGAGAGCCGCGACCATGTGCAAGCACAGATCGATCGCATGGAAGCGCGCGCCCGCGCCGATGACCGCCTGAGCGGCCGGCCGAATGCCGCGAATGGTCGCGACGACAACCGTCCGCGCCACCCGGAGCGCACCAGCCAGAGCGACGCCAATCGCAACGACAACCGCCCGCCCGGCGTCGGCCCTGGCTGGCAGGCTCGCGGCCGCGACGGCGGTCGTTAATCTCGTTGGAACTCATCGGCCTGGCTGCTGTCCTTATTTGAGTGCGCGCCCAACGCGCGCACAGGCTGTCGCCCGATACTGCCCCGGTCTGCGCAGCGTACCGCCTGCGCAGACGGCATACCAAACTGACTTGCCTCTGCCCGGCACCTCCTGCAAGGCCGGGAAACCAGCCGGGCGCAGCCTCCACGGCAAAGACCGGCAAACTGCCGGGGCCTGTCATGATCCGCTTGCGGAGCGACCTGGCTGAGCACGCCGGAAATTGTTGCTGCCGATACTTTTCTTGATGCTATTGACGCTTGTGCTGGTTGGCGAGGCCCATATCGGCACCCATATCGGCGAGCACGCAAGCGCCCTTTTCCATAGCGTCCTCCCTTCTGCCAGGCGTTAGCTGCTCCTGCCATCGCACTCCCGTGCCCAGGCTGCCGGGGTGGCGTCGTACAATGTGTCCCGGCTGGCACCCGCTGCCGCCGAGTCCCTTGACCGCTGCCGGTGGCATGCCGCCGGCACCCCTTCGCCACGTTGCCCCCCATGCCTGCAGCCAGCCAAGCGTCACAAGCATCCCGACCCACCGCCGTGTCGTCCACGCGGTCCAGATCGAAGCTGCTGACGGTGGCGCTTGCCTTCCTGCTCGGCAGTGTTGGCGCGCACCGGTTCTACCTGGGAGGACTGCGCGACCCGTATGGCTGGCTGCACTTGCTCGCTACGCTGGGAGGTGCCGTGGGTGTTGCCTCCATGGTGACCGAGGCAGGATCGCCTGCGCTGAACTGGACATTCGCCGTGGCCGGCGGCGCATCCGTCATCAGCGCCTTCCTGGCCGCAATCGTCTATGGTCTGCGCCCCGATGACAAATGGGACGCCCGTTTCAATCCAGCGGGCACGCCCACACGCTCGGGGTGGCCCGTGGTGATCCTGGTGATCCTCTCGCTGCTGATCGGCACCGGGCTGCTGATGGCCGGACTTGCCATCAGCTTCCAGACCTTTTTCGAGTCGCAGGTGGAAGCGGCACGCGCGCTGTCGCAGTAAGCCGCAGCAATCCGCAGTAATCCGATATCCGGCGGCGGACAGCCATGTATTTCGACCTGCTCGATGTCGCCGTCTTTGCGCGCGCGGCACTGCTGGGCAACGTCTCTGCCGCCGCACGCGACCTGCAGCTCTCCACCTCCACCGCCAGTGCGCGCCTGGCACGGCTGGAACAGACCCTTGGCACCCGCCTGCTGCACCGGACCACGCGCCGGTTATCCCTGACCGCCGACGGCGAACGCTTTCTCGAACATGCGCAGCACCTGCTCGCCACGGCCGAAGCCGCCGAGCAGTCAGTTGGCAAGGGCGCGCAACAGCCATACGGCTTGTTGCGCGCGACGGTGCCGGCGTCATTCGGACGACAGCATGTCTCCCCAGCGATCCCGGCTTTCCTCGACGCCTATCCGCAAATCCGCCTCGACCTGCGCCTGAGCGACCAGCTTGTACCGCTGGTCGACGCCGGCATCGACGTGGCCTTGCGCATGGGAGCGCTGCCGGATTCATCGCTGGTGGCCCGCGCGCTGGCCCCGAGCCGGCGCGTGATCTGCGCCGCCCCTGCATATCTTGCCGCGCATGGCACGCCCAGGCACCCGGAGGACCTGCGTGCCCACAACTGCCTGGTGCTTGGCGACCAGTCCGCCTGGCGCTTTGACACGCCACTCGGAGAGTCCGCGGTCACCGTGCAAGGCAATCTGCGCGTGGACAACGGCGAAGTCATTCGCGATGCGCTGGTGGCGGGCATGGGCATCGCGCTCAAGTCCACCTGGGATGTCGGCGCATTGCTGCGCAGTGGCGAACTGGTGACCCTGCTGGATGAGTACCCGGTCCTGCCGGCGGTCTCCATCTGGGCGGTGTACCCGAGCCGCCACCTGATTCCTGCCAAGACGCGCGCCTTTGTCGAATTCTTCGCCGCGCGCTTCGGCAACCCGCCGTACTGGGATCACGCCTGAAACCCCGCCCCTGAAATGCAAGCGGCACCGGCGCCGGTCCGGGACGACCTGCGCCCGACTTGACCGTATGCAATGCCGGCCCGATGACAGGTTTCCCTTCTGCGCAAATCGCCCATACTGGAAAAACCGCCGGCCTCCGGCGGCAATCAATCCGTCCGGCCGGCTCTCGCACCGACCGTACAAAGGAGCAAGACTGACATGCCTACGTATGAAGAAGGACGCCTGGCGGCCATCGCAGTCAGGCTCGCGCTGTCTTCAGGGCTACCTGCGGCCCGCGCCAGGGCCGCGCTGGAGTTGGCAAGCAGCATGATTGGCGACCAGGAAGCGGCCGCCAGCACTCAGAACAAGGTTCCCTGCGCGCCGTCGGCGCCAGCTGTCCAACTGGGCGGCACACGGAATCGCGAAGTATCGAGCTCGAATCGGTTGTAGCGGTATCCCAGCCGGTCTGCCGCCTTGTAGAAGCGCTGGCGCATCAGATCGGCCCACACCCCCGTTCCGCGCATGCGCGTGGCGAAGCTGGCGTCATAGGCCTTCCCCGCGCGCATTTCGCGCACGCGGTTCATCACCCGCTCGGCACGGTCCGGGAAATGGGCCTGCAGCCACTCCTCGAACAGCGGGCGGACTTCCCATGGCAACCTCAGCACGATGTAGTTGGCATAAACGGCACCAGCTTCGCGCGCAGCTTCCAGCACGCGCTCCAGGTCAGGCTCGGTGATGAACGGAATGACCGGTGCAATACTCACGCCAACCGGAATACCTGCCTCCGACAAGGTGCGGATCGTGCGCAGGCGGCGCGAAGGCGTGGCCGCCCGCGGCTCCAGCGTGCGGGCAATGGCGGCGTCGAGCGTGGTGAGCGTTACGGCCGCCACGGCCAGTCCCTTTGCCGCCATGGGTGCGAGCACGTCAATATCACGCTCGATCAACGAGGACTTCGTGATCAGCGCCACGGGATGGTCGCAAGCCCCCAGTACCTCCAGGATGGCGCGCGTCACGCGATACTCGCGCTCAATCGGCTGGTAGGCGTCGGTGTTGACACCGAGCGCGATCGTCTCGCAACGGTACGACGGACGGCTCAGCGCCTCGCGCAGCCGTTCGGCGGCATTGGTCTTGGCATACAGGCGGGTTTCGAAATCCAGTCCGGGCGACAGGTCCAGGTAGGCGTGCGTGGGCCTTGCAAAGCAATAGATGCAGCCGTGTTCACAGCCCCGGTATGGATTCAGCGAAACATCGAACGGAATATCCGGCGACGCATTGCGCGTGAGGATGGAGCGCGCACGCTCGATGGTGACCTCGGTGCGCAGCGGCGCGAGCGGCTCCGGGTCGACTGGGACAATCGGAATCAGTTTGCGGCTCGCCGCCGTGTCGCCAGCATCTTCGACATCATCGGCGCCGGCGATCTCGTCGGTGCCTGGCGCCGCCCAGCCGTCATCAAACGGCTCGCGCTGGTCCCGTTCGTAGCGGCCCTGGATATTGCTGACCGCGCCGCGCCCCTTGCGCGCCACCGGCGCGCGAACGCCGACCGCGGCGCCAGCGTCTTCGGCGTCGCGTTCGCGGTGTAACGCGCCGTGCGGATCGGGGGCGGAATCCGGCGAACGTCTCATCGTCAGGCTGGCTGCGCCTTCTCCTCCACGGAGATGGCCAGTGTCTCCTTGATCTCTTCCATTACCACATAGCTCTTCGACTGCGCCGCACCCGGCAACTGCAGCAGGATGTCGCCGAGCAGACGCCGGTATTCGCCGATCTCTCGGATGCGCGCCTTGATCAGGTAGTCGAAATCGCCGGAGACCAGGTGGCACTCCAGCACCTCTGGAATCCGCAGGACTTCACGGCGGAACTGCTCGAACATATTGCCCGACTTGTTCCCCAGCGAGATTTCCACGAACACCAGCAGCGCGCTGCCGAGCAGGCCCGGATTGAGCCGCGCGTAGTAGCCCATGATGACACCATCGCGCTCCAGGCGCTTGACCCGCTCGATGCATGGCGTGATGGTCAACCCGACCGCCTCGGCCAGGTCCTTCATCGACATCCTGCCGTCCGCCTGCAGCAGCATCAGGATCTTGCGGTCGAGCCGGTCAAGGGCGCGCACGGGCTGGCGACTCGTTCTCATGATTTATTCCTGTTTTCCCGAGAAATTCGATAACTATGACTGGATTAGTTTAAATAGTATAGAGACAAATCCTTCATTACCCTGACATCCTGGTTAGGAGCCCCCGAAACATGCGCGTTCTCGTACTTGGCAGTGGCGTCATCGGCGTCACCAGTGCGTGGTATCTGGCCAAAGCCGGTCACGAAGTGACCGTTGTCGACCGCGAGGCTGGACCCGCGCTTGGCACCAGCTTTGCCAACGCCGGGCAGATCTCGCCCGGCTACGCGTCGCCATGGGCGGCTCCGGGCGTGCCGCTCAAAGCCATCAAGTGGATGTTCCAGGAACATGCGCCGCTGAGTATTCGCCCGGACGGCACGCTGTTCCAGCTGCAGTGGATGTGGCAGATGCTGCAGAACTGCAGCGCCGAGCGCTACGCCGTCAACAAGGAACGCATGGTGCGGCTGGCCGAATACAGCCGCGATTGCATCCGCGACCTGCGCGCCCAGACCGGCATTGCCTATGAAGGCCGCCAGCAAGGCACGCTGCAAGTCTTCCGCACGCAGGACCAGCTCGACGGCGCCGTCAAGGACATCGCCGTGCTCGAGGAGGCCGGCGTGCCCTACCAGTTGCTTTCGCGCGAGGAACTCGCCGCGAGCGAACCGGCGCTGGCCGCCGTCAGCCACAAGCTGAGCGGCGGCCTGCGCCTCCCCAACGATGAAACCGGCGACTGCCAGCTGTTTACCGGACGGCTGGCAGCCATGGCCGAGATGTTGGGCGTGAAATTCCTGTACAACCGCTCCATCAACAGCCTGATGACCCAGGGCGACGCCGTGACCGGCGCCGTGGTGGATGGCGAGGCGATGAAGGCGGACCTCGTCGTGGTAGCGCTGGGCAGCTGGTCGACCCAGCTGGTCAAGCCGTTCCTGCATGGCATGTCCAACCTGCCGGTCTATCCGCTCAAAGGCTTCTCGATCACGGTCCCGATGACCGATGCCTCGCGCAGCCCGGTGTCGACCGTATTGGACGAAACCTACAAGGTCGCGATCACGCGTTTCGAAGACCGCATCCGCGTCGGCGGCATGGCGCAGATCGTCGGCTATGACCGCTCGCTCGACCCGGCCAAGCGCCGCACGCTGGAACACGTGGTGACGGATCTGTTCCCCGGTGCCGGCGATGTCAGCCAGGCTACGTTCTGGACCGGCCTGCGCCCGATGACGCCGGACGGCACTCCTATCGTCGGTCCGACCCAGGTGCGCGGTCTTTGGCTGAACACCGGCCACGGCACGCTCGGGTGGACCATGGCCTGCGGCTCCGGCAAGCTGCTGTCCGACCTGGTGTCGGGCAAATCGCCAGCGATCCGCGCCGACGACCTGTCGGTCGCGCGCTACCTGAAGCCGCAGCGCCCGCACGGCGTGCCCCGCCCCGCAACGGCCTGACAGCCGGCCGCAACGGCCGACTTAGCAAAAAGGGCGACCCGACGGGCCGCCCTTTCTGTTTGCCGAAACCGCCAGCTCAGAACTGGTCAGGCGAGACTGCATTCACCGGAGCGGAACCCGCGACGATGGCATCGCGCAGCGCCGACGCCTGCGACAGTACATGCTCCGCGAAGAAATGCGCCGTCGCGATCTTGGCGTCATGGAAGCCAGGATCCTCGGCACGCTTCGCATCCGCGGCCAGCATCGCACGGCCGAGCTGCCAGCCCGAGAACACGATGCCGCACAGCTTCAGGTAAGGCACGCTGCCGGCGAACACCGCGTTCGGGTCCGACTTCGCATTGGCAACGACGAACGCAACCACG
Source organism: Cupriavidus sp. 22TCCZM01-5 (assembly GCF_057798915.1). Lineage (NCBI taxonomy): Bacteria > Pseudomonadati > Pseudomonadota > Betaproteobacteria > Burkholderiales > Burkholderiaceae > Cupriavidus > Cupriavidus sp. 22TCCZM01-5. The sequence continues at coordinate 190,924 of NZ_JBYOJR010000004.1, read as the reverse complement.
GCCTCCAGCGCGGCACGGCCTTTGGCCAGTTGCGCCTGCGCGGCCGTGAATGCGGCACCGCCATGCTTGCCCAGCGCGGCTTCCGTTTCCGCGATGCGGGCGCAGATCGCACGCGCCACCGCGCCACCGTCGCGCAAGGTTTTCCGGCCGACGAGGTCGTTCGCCTGGATGGCGGTGGTGCCTTCGTAGATCGGCAGGATGCGTGCATCGCGATAGTGTTGGGCCGCACCGGTTTCCTCGATGAAGCCCATGCCGCCGTGCACCTGCACGCCAAGGCTGGTGACATCGATCGACAGCTCCGTGCTCCAGCCCTTGACGATCGGCACGAGGAACTCGTAGATCTCCTGGTTCTGCGCGCGCACGGCTTCGTCCGGGTGGAAGTGGGCCATGTCGCTGTGACTGGCGGCCACGTAGGCCACGGCGCGAGCGCCTTCGGTCAGCGCGCGCATGGTCAGCAGCATGCGCTTGACGTCCGGGTGGTGGATGATGGTCACGGCCTGCCTGGCCGAACCATCGACGGGGCGGCTCTGCACGCGCTCGCGCGCGTAGGACACCGCCTGCTGGTAGGCACGCTCGGACACGGATACCCCTTGCATGCCGACAGCGAACCGGGCGGAGTTCATCATGATGAACATGTACTCCAGGCCGCGATTCTCCTCGCCGACCAGCGTGCCAATGGCACCGCCATGGTCCCCGAACTGCAGCACGGCCGTCGGGCTGGCCTTGATACCGAGCTTGTGTTCGATCGACACGCAATGCACGTCGTTGCGCTCGCCCAGGCTGCCATCGGCATTGACGAGGAACTTCGGCACGACGAAGAGCGAGATGCCCTTCACGCCTTCCGGCGCGTTGGGCGTGCGGGCCAGCACAAGGTGGACGATGTTGTCCGCCATGTCGTGCTCGCCGTAGGTGATGAAGATCTTGGTGCCGAAGATCTTGTAAGTGCCGTCGCCCTGAGGCTCGGCACGCGTGCGCACCGCGGCCAGGTCCGAACCGGCCTGCGGCTCGGTCAGGTTCATCGTGCCGGTCCATTCGCCGGAGATCAGGCGCGGCAGGATGACAGACTTCTGCTCGTCGGAGCCGGCGGTCAACAGTGCCTCGATGGCGCCGTCGGTCAGCAGCGGGCACAGGGCGAATGACAGGTTCGCACTCTGCAGCATCTCGTTGCAGGCAGTGGCAATCAGCTTGGGCAAGCCCTGGCCGCCGAAGTCCTGCGGGTGGACCACGCCCTGCCAGCCGCCCTCGCCGAACTGGCGGAAAGCGTCCTTGAAACCCGGCGTGGTAGTGACCACGCCGTCCTTCCAGCTGCTCGGATCGAGGTCGCCCGTACGGTTGAGCGGCGCCACCACCTGTTCATTGAACTTGGCTGCCTCCTCGAGCACGGCCTGGGCCGTTTCCGGCGTGGCTTCCTCCAGGCCCGGCAACTGGCTCACGGCTTCCAGCCCGGCCAGCTCGTTCATCACGAACAGCATGTCCTTGAGCGGTGCGCGGTAGGTCATCGATGTCTCCAAACGTGTATGAAAAAGCCGTTCGCGGGACGTGCCCGGAACGGCTTGTGCAGCATCTCTACAGGACCGGCCGCACGCGCGGCCGGCGATGCATCAGCCCAGTGCGGCAACCAGCTCCGGCACCACGGTGTTCAGGTCACCAACCAGGCCGTAGTCGGCCACCGAGAAGATCGGGGCTTCGGCGTCCTTGTTGATCGCGACGATCACCTTGGAATCCTTCATGCCGGCCAGGTGCTGGATCGCGCCCGAGATACCGACGGCGATATACAGCTGCGGCGCGACGATCTTGCCGGTCTGGCCGACCTGATAGTCGTTCGGCACGAAGCCGGCGTCCACGGCGGCGCGCGAGGCACCAAGCGCGGCGCCCAGCTTGTCGGCCAGCGGCGTCAGCACCTTGGTGTAGTTCTCGCCCGAACCCACGCCACGGCCACCCGAGACGATGATCTTGGCGGCGGTCAGTTCCGGACGGTCGCTCTTGGCAACTTCGCGCGAAACGAACTGCGACACGCCTGCGTCGGCCACGGCCGGCAGGTTTTCGACGGCAGCCGAGCCACCTTCGGCGGCAGCGGCGTCGAACGCGGTGCCGCGCACGGTGATGACCTTGATCTTGTCCGAGGACTTCACGGTCGCGATGGCGTTGCCGGCGTAGATCGGACGCTCGAACGTGTCCGGGGCGTCGACCTTGGAGATTTCCGAGATCTGCGCCACGTCCAGCTTGGCGGCCACGCGCGGCAGGATGTTCTTGCCGTACGGGGTGGCCGGAGCCAGGATGTGGCTGTAGTCGTTGGCAATGGCCAGCGCCTGCTCGGCCACGTTCTCGGCCAGGCCGTCGCCGAAGTAGGCGGCATCAGCCAGCAGCACCTTCGACACGCCGGCGATCTTCGCGGCGGCAGCGGCAGCGGCGGCGGCGTTGGCGCCAGCCACCAGCACATGGACATCGCCGCCGCATTGGGCAGCTGCCGTCACGGTATTCAGCGTGGCGGCCTTGATCGATTGATTGTCGTGTTCAGCAATGACGAGTGCAGTCATGTTCTATCTCCCCCGCGCTCAGATAACCTTGGCTTCGTTCTTCAGCTTCTGCACCAGCGTCGCGACGTCCGGCACCATCACACCTGCGCTGCGCTTGGCAGGCTCGACCACCTTCACGGTCGACAGGCGCGGCTTGACGTCAACGCCCAGGTCTTCCGGCTTGACGGTATCGAGCGGCTTCTTCTTGGCCTTCATGATGTTCGGCAGCGTGACGTAGCGCGGCTCGTTCAGGCGCAGGTCGGTCGTCACCACGGCCGGCAGCTTCAGCGACAGGGTTTCCAGGCCGCCGTCGACTTCACGGGTCACCGATGCCTTGCCGTCGGCCACGACCACCTTCGAGGCGAAGGTCGCCTGCGGCAGGCCGGCCAGCGCGGCCACCATCTGGCCGGTCTGGTTCGAGTCGTCGTCGATCGCCTGCTTGCCCAGGATCACCAGTTGCGGCTGCTCCTTGTCGATCAGGGCCTTGAGCAGCTTGGCCACGGCCAGCGGCTGCAGGTCCTCGTTCGATTCCACCAGGATGCCGCGGTCGGCACCGATGGCCATGGCCGTGCGCAGGGTTTCCTGGCACTGCGTCACGCCGCACGACACGGCGATGACTTCGGTGACCACACCCGCTTCCTTCAGGCGGACGGCCTCTTCGACGGCGATTTCGTCGAACGGGTTCATGCTCATCTTGACGTTGGCCAGATCCACGCCGGTGCCGTCGGCCTTGACCCGCACCTTGACGTTGTAATCCACCACCCGCTTGACTGCGACGAGTACTTTCATGCGCTCACTCCACTGATAGCTGATAGTCAGAAATTTGTCCGCTCGTCATTATAACCACCGGGTTGGCGGCTCTCATATTTTTCGAACGATCGTACTATTTTATAGGCAAAATTTTGCCGGGCATAGCCCGGCAGGCTTTCTTGCACCCTGGTGATTGTGCCGCCACGCGGGCGGCACGCACATCGTCGAATTGGATGAGATCCTCGACTTACCAGGCCGTGATCACCGAATCCTTGAAGGTAGAAGTGATGTATTGCTTGATTTCCGGCGACTGATAGGCCTTGACCAGCTTGGCGACCCAAGGCTTGTTCCTGTCGGCTTCGCGGATCGCGATCAGGTTCGCGTAGGGGCCCTTGGGGCCTTCCATGGCGATTGCGTCACGTGTGGGCGACAAACCCGCCGACTCGGCGTAGTTGCCGTTGATCGCCGCGGCGTCCAGGTCATCGAGCGAGCGCGGCAGCTGCGCGGCGTCCAGCTCGACGATGCGGATCTTCTTCGGATTCTCGACGATATCCAGCGGCGTCGCCTTCAGGCCGGCATTCGGCTTGAGCTTGATCACGCCCTTGCTTTGCAGCAGCAGCAAACCGCGTCCGCCATTGGTCGGATCGTTCGGCACGCCGACGCGCGCGCCCGGCTTGAGCTGATCGAGCGACTTGATCTTCTTGGAATACACGCCCATCGGGAACGTCACCGTGAAGGCGATATGCGTGAACTTGTAGCCTCGGTCCTTCATCTGGGCTTCCAGGTACGGCAAGTGCTGGTAGCTGTTGGCGTCCAGGTCGCCGGCGGCCAGCGCGGCGTTGGGCTGCACGTAGTCGCTGAACTCCACCACCTGGATGTTCAGGCCCTCCTTGGCCGCGACCTTCTTGACCTGCTCCATGATCTGCGCGTGCGGGCCGCCGGTGACGCCGATCTTGATCGGCTTTTCCTGGGCCATTGCGCCGGTGGCCAGCGTGGCGCCGAGCGCGGCGCCGAGAATCCATTGCAGCAGGTTGCGACGTTGCATGTCTTGTCTTCCTTTTCTGGTAGCCGGCTGGCCGCGTGTGCGGCACAGCCTCGTTAGTTGCCGGTGAACCGAATTCCGTCAGGATCAGCGGTGGCTGATGCGCCGGACCAGCCAGTCGCCAAAGCTCTGCACGGCCTGCACGAAGATGATCAGGATCACCACCACCGCCACCATCACCTCGGTGATGTAGCGCTGATAGCCATAGCGGATGCCCAGGTCGCCCAGGCCGCCACCGCCGATCGCGCCCGCCATGGCCGAATAGCCCACCAGGCTCACGAAGGTGATGGTCAGGCCGGCCACGATGCCAGGCATCGCCTCGGGCAGCAGCACCTTCCAGACGATCTGGCCGGTGGTGGCGCCCATCGACTGCGCCGCCTCGACCAGGCCTTTGTCGACCTCGCGCAGCGCGCTTTCCACCAGGCGCGCGATGAACGGGATCGCCGCAATGGTCAGTGGCACGATGGCCGCCGTGGTGCCGATCGACGAACCCACGATGACGCGCGTGAACGGAATCACCACCACCAGCAGGATGATGAACGGAATCGAACGCACCGCATTGACGACCACGCCGATGGTGCGGTTGAACAGCGGGTGCGACAGCACGCCGCCACGATTGGTCAGGTGCAGCAGCACGCCCAGCGGCACGCCCAGCAGCGAGCCGACCACGCCCGAGATCGCCACCATCAGCAGCGTTTCATTGAACGATGTGAGGAACAGGTCAAACATTTCAGACCACATGTTCGATCTCCTCCACCACCACGCCTTGTTGCTGCAGGTATTCCATTGCCGCCTTCACGTCGGCCAGTTCGCCAGTCGCCATGATCGCCAGCGAGCCGAAGGCCTGGCCCTGGATCTCATCGATATGGCCATGCAGGATGTTGAAATCGAGCCCATGGCGGCGAATCGCCTGGGCCAGCACCGGCTGGTCCACGCCCTCGCCGGTAAAGGCAAGGCGGTAGACGTGGTCGCGCCCGTTGCCAAGGCGGCTTTCCACGCGCTTGAGCACGCTCTCGGGCAGCTCCTGCGCGATCACGTCGCCGATCATGGCGCGCGTGACTTCATGCTGCGGACGCAGGAACACGTCGATCACGCGCCCTGCTTCCACCACGCGGCCGGCTTCGAGCACGGCGACGCGATCGCAGACCTGTTTGATCACCTCCATCTGGTGCGTGATCATCACGATGGTCAGGCCCAGTTCACGGTTGATCTGCTTGAGCAGGTCAAGGATCGAGCGCGTGGTCTCCGGGTCCAGCGCGGAGGTCGCCTCGTCCGACAGCAGCACCTTGGGCTTGCTGGCGAGCGCGCGCGCAATGCCCACGCGCTGCTTCTGGCCGCCGGAGATCTGCGCCGGATAGCGGTCCTTCAACGCCGACAGCCCGACCAGGTCCAGCAGCGGCAGCACGGTGTCCTCGATTTCCGACTTCGACTTGCCTGCCAGCTCCAGCGGCAACGCCACGTTGTCATACACGGTGCGCGACGACAGCAGGTTGAAGTGCTGGAAGATCATGCCGATGTCGCGGCGCGCCAGGCGCAGCGCGCCATTGTCCAGCGCGGTCAGGTCCTGCCCGGCGACGATCACGCGGCCGCTGCTGGGCCGGTTGAGCAGGTTGATGGCGCGCACCAGCGTGCTCTTGCCGGCGCCGCTGCGGCCGATGATGCCGAAGACCTCGCCCGCCCCGATGGACAGGCTGACGTCCCGCAAAGCATGCACTTCACCCGACCCGCCGGGGAAACGCTGCGAGAGTCCTTGCAGTTCGATCATGAAAAGTGACCAAAAGAAAACGGCAACAGGCGAGAAAGTCTCCAGCGCTGTTGCCGCACGTTATTTTTTATGAAGCGGGCATTTTAAGCGATCCGCTTCATACCTTTAACGAATTTTTATCGATTCCCTTATGCGATCCCGGCATATAGGGCACCGAAATATGCCTCATGGAGCACGCCGGCTGGGTGAGCGCTTTTCAATGAAGGCCTGAACGCCTTCCAGCGCCGAATCCTCCATCATGTTGCAGGCCATGGTCTGTCCAGCCAGCTGGTAGGCCGCCTCAATGCCCATTTCGAGCTGCCGGTAGAACAGCCCCTTGCCCGCCGCCACGGCCGCCGCCGGCTTGGCACTGATGCTGGCGGCCAGGCGTGCCACTTCCTCATCCAGCTGCGCCAGGGGCACCACACGATTGATCAGGCCTCGGGCGCAAGCGGTGGCAGCGTCGATCATGTCGCCAGTCAGCAGCATCTCCATGGCCTGCTTGCGCGACAGGTTGCGCGACAGGGCCACGCCCGGTGTGGAACAGAACAAGCCGAGATTGACGCCCGAGACGGCAAAGCGCGCATCGTCGGCGGCCACTGCCAGGTCGCACATGGCCACCAACTGGCAACCCGCCGCGGTCGCGATGCCATGCACCCGCGCAATGACCGGCTGCGGCATCTTCTGGATGGCCATCATCATGCGCGTGCAGCGGTCGAACAGGCGCCGGTAGTAGTCGTGCGACGGTTCGGCGCGCATTTCGCGCAGATCGTGGCCGGAGCAGAAGGCCTTGCCCGCGCCGGCCAGCACCACCACTCGCACACTGTCGTCCGCGGCCAACCGGGAGAAGGCGGCGGCCAGTTCGTCCAGCAGGCGTTCGGACAGCGCGTTGAACGCCTCCGGGCGATTCATGGTCAGGCGCGCCACGCCGGCGGCGTCGCGCGATTCGGTCAGCAGCGGCGCGCTCGTGCGCGGATCGGTGTCGGCCATGCCCGCATCCCTCCTTATCGTTCCAGCAACACTTTCAGGTGCGCCAGCACGCTGCGCCCCAGCGCGCTCAGGTTGTAGCCGCCCTCCAGGCAGCTGACGATGCGTCCGTTCGCATGGGCGCGCGCCAGATCGACGAGCTGGCCGGTGATCCAGGCATAGTCCTGCTCGACCAGGCCCATCTGGCCGAGGTCATCCTCGCGGTGTGCGTCGAAGCCGGCCGAGATGAACAGCATCTGCGGACGGAATTCGTTCAGGCGCGGCATCCAGATGGTCTCGACCACCTCGCGCACGGCCAGTCCGTTGGTGTAGGCCGGCAGCGGGATGTTCGCCATATTGGTGGCGATGTGTTCGGTGCCGCTGTACGGATAGAACGGGTGCTGGAAGAAGCTGCACATCAGCACGCGCTCGTCGCCGCGGAACGCCGCCTCGGTGCCGTTGCCGTGGTGGACGTCGAAATCGACGATGGCCACGCGCTCCAGGCCATGGGCCTCCAGCGCATGGCGCGCCGCGACGGCTACGTTGTTGAAGAAGCAGAAGCCCATGGCGCGGTCGGGTTCGGCATGGTGTCCGGGCGGACGCACGCAGCAGAATGCGTTTTCCACCTCGCCGGCCATGACGGCGTCGGTGGCCGCCACCGCCGCGCCCGCCGCCAGCTTCGCGGCAGCCAGCGTATGCGGGTTCATCGACGTGTCGGGGTCAATCGGATAGTAGCCGCTGGCCGGGCTGGCGCGCTCGAGCGAATCGACATAGTCGGCCCCGTGCACGCGCTCGATCTGCTCGCGGGTCGCGGGAGTCGCCTCGCGGCGTTCGAGCAGGCCGTCCATGCCGTGGGAAATCAGGTGATCCTCGATCGCCTGCAGCCGTTCCGGGCACTCGGGATGGAAATGACCCATCTCATGCAGCAGGAACTCCGGATGCGTGTAATAGCCCGTCGGCATGTCTTATCTTCGCTTTTTTGTCTCCAAACGTTACGTTAGCACAGGACAAGGCTGCCCAGCGCCGCGCCAGGCCTGTCGCAGCGCCGCATTCGCAGCGGAATGGCGGAGTGCCATCCGCTATACTCGCTGCGACTTGCTAAGGACACCATGACCGACACCCAGCGTTCATTGCGCCGCCCGTTGCTGGGCGCCGCGCTATCCGCTGCCGCACTGGGACTCTGCGGCCTCTCCCCGAGCCTTCTCGCCGCCGGCAAGCGCCGCGTGAGCGTACGGGAAGAAGAAATCGAACCCGGGCGCTATCGCGACAACGCTCAGACGCGAGCCTTCATCGACGAAATGGTGAGCCGCCACGGCTTCGACCGCGGCACGCTGGAAGGCTGGTTCGGGCAGGCCGTCTATTCCGCCACCGTGGCGCGACTGATCCTGCCGCCGGCCACGCCAGGCCGCAAAAGCTGGCGCGCCTACCGCTCGCGCTTCATCGAGCCGATCCGCATCAATGCTGGCGTGCGCTTCTGGCAGGAGAACCGCGATACGCTGCGCCGCGCCGAGGCCGAGTTCGGCGTGCCCGCCTCCGTCATCGTCGGCATCATCGGCGTCGAGACGATCTATGGGCGTGACATGGGCACGTTCCGCGTGATCGACTCGCTCTCGACACTGGCCTTCGACTACCCGACCACGCCCAACCGCGACGCCAGGACAACGCTCTTCCGCAACCAGCTTGCGGACTATCTGCTGTGGTGCCGCGACACCCACACCGACGTCTTTTCCGTGCTGGGGTCCTACGCCGGCGCCATCGGCATCCCGCAGTTCATGCCGACCAGCCTGCGCGAATATGCGATCGACTACGACGGCAACGGGCGCATCGACCTGCGCAACAGCCCCGCCGACGCCATCGGCAGCGTTGGCCGCTTTCTCCAGTTGCACGGCTGGGAGGCCAACCGGCCCGTGGTCTGGCGGCTGGCCGCGGATGAAGGCAGCCGCGGCATCGCAGCCGCGGCCGCGGACGGCGAACCGTGGCCGACGCGGACACTGAACCAGCTGACCAAGGCCGGCCTCAGGCTCGATGAGCCCGTCGACCTGGCGCGTGAAGGCGAGACCGGTGTCCTCGTGGTCGACCTGCCTACGCCCGACCAGCCTACCGAGTACATGATCGGCCTGCGCAATTTCTATGTGCTGACCCGCTACAACCGCAGCTTTTTCTACGCGCTGGCGGTGTACCAGCTGGGCGAGGCCGTCAAGGCAGCAATGGGCTGAGGCCCAGCCATCACGACGCAAATTGCGGCCTGCCAGCCTCTTGCTGGCAGGCCAATTTATTAGGCGCGCGAATTGTGCGCCAAAAGCCACGGCAATTTCCGGACCAACCGGTGCCCTCCCTTACAATAGCGGCCTGACGCCACGCGACTTCCCGCGAGCCATTCGTGACCCAACCCCAGACCCTGATTCCCGCAGATTTGCTGAAGCAGTCAAAGAAAATACTGTTTATCGCCCACCTCGCTCTGGGCGACTTCACCTATCTGCAAAACTTCTTCAAAGCCTTCGCGCAGGCAAACCCGCACCTGGAGATCCATCTGTGGGTCGATGAAGTGCGCCGCACCAGCGACGCCAAGGCCTGGGAATATCTGCGCAAGTACTCGCTCTACGACTGGGTCGCAGCGTGCCCGTTCTTCAGCAAGGTCTATACGCGCACCTACAGCCCGGAACTCTACGAAGCATCCATTCGCGAAGCGCAGCAGGAGCACTACCCGATCGTGGTGTCGCTCGCGACACTGCGCCCGCACCAGTACGCGAACCTCGCGCGCACGATCAGCCCCGACGGATTCGTGGTCGGCATGACGCGGCAGGTCCGTTTCTATCAGCCGCACCACCTGCTTGCCTACCGCAAGCTCGATGCATCGATACCGCCGTACAAGGTTGACCGGGCCGCGCCGCAGCATATCAGCGACGTGTACGCCCACTGGTTCCGACAGCTCAGCGGACTGGAAGTCAGCGCTGCGGAACGCTTTCCGTTTGTCGATATTCCCGCGCCATGGCAGCAGTATGCGCAGGACACGCTGGCGGCCTGGGGATTCGTTCCGCGCCAGGGAAAGCTCGTCTTCATCAATCCGTACGCCAAAACCAAGAAGCGCTGCTGGACGCTGGATCAGGTCGCCGCGCTGATCCAGGGCATGCAGCAGCTGCCACGCTGGCGCGACAGCTGCTTCATTGTCAATGCCGTGCCGCAGGAACTGGCGCATGCCCGGGAGGTCATCAGCGGATACGGTCTGGCGCGCACCGAGCTGTTCAGCGCCGAAGACAATTTCTTCCAGTTGCCGGCCGTCCTGGCGCAATGCGATCTGATCATTTCGGTGGAAACGGCCGTGATGCACCTGGCCAATGCGGTGCATGTCCCGGTCATTGCGCTGATGCGCCAGAAGAACCCGGAATGGGTGCCGATCGACCGCGACCACAGCACGGTCATCACCGCCGCAAACCGACGTGACTGGGTCAAGGCCGTCACCGTCGAACAAGTCATGAAGGCCATGCCATGAACCTGACCTCGCCCACCAGCCCCGCGCCCGCTCCGTTGACGGGCACCAACGGCAAGCCGTCGTTCCACATCGCCTTTTGCGTCGATGACAACTACTTCCGACCGATGGGCGCGACCATCGCTTCGATCATCGACAACAACCCGGGGCAGCACTTCACTTTCCATGTACTGACGTTCTCGGCATTGGAAGAGAATCAGCGTCGCCTGAAGCAACTGGAGGCGATGTACCCGGTCAGCACGCAGCTGCATTTGCTCGACCTGTCGTCGTTCACGCAGTTCTCGCATTTCCTCGGGCACTCGCACTATTCACTATCGATTTTCACGCGGCTGGTGATTCCGGAAGTGCTGCGCGGCCAGACGGAGCGCGTGCTGTACCTGGACGCGGACATCCTGTGTGTCGGCCGCCTCGATGAGCTGGTCGACATGGACATCAGCAACGATATCGCCGTCGTCGTGCCTGACGCCCCAGTCACGCTGCGCCGCCGCGTTGCCGCACTGGGCCTGGCGCGCGCGGAGTACTTCAACGGCGGTGTGCTGTTCATGAATATCGAGAAGTGGCTGGCCGAGAATATCACGCCGCAAACCCTGGAAGCCCTGCTCGATACCAGCACCGACATGCGCTTCAACGACCAGGACGCGCTAAATAAAGTGCTCAATGGCCGCGCGCGGTACATATCGCCTCGCTGGAATTACCTGTACGACCTGATCCACGACCTGAACGTCAACAGCTTCGCGATGCGTCCGGTCGGCAAGGCCGTCTTCATCCATTTCGCGGGCTCGGTCAAACCATGGGCCGACTGGAGCGGGCATGAGGCCCGGGCAATGTTCCGCAAGTATCTGGCATTGTCACCGTGGCACGACATGCCGCTCGATCCGGAGCCGAGGAACACCAAGGAAATGCGCATGCATTCGCGCTTCATGTTCCGCCAGGGCAAGCCGGTGGAAAGCCTGAAGTGGTATTTGCGGTATTTGCGCAAGCGGGCGCGACGGTAATGCCCGGATGGCATGACACCACCCTGCTCTCACATCGAAGATAAATGGCAATTCGAAGCAAACACATACTGGTCAGCCGCACCGACAATATCGGCGACATAGTACTGACTTTGCCTATGGTCGCTCGACTGAGGCAACTGAATCCGACTGCAAAGATCAGCTTCCTGTGTCGCGCCTATGCGGCGCCGCTGGTTCGCCTCTGCACCGACATCAATGAAGTCGTCGAATTGGAAGACATCGCCAATGACCCCGTCGGCTACCTGAAGAAGTCGGGCATCGATACCGTCATCCTGGCCCAGCCTGACCGCAAGCTGGCACTGGCGGCCTTTCGCGCCGGGATCAGGCACCGAATCGGCAATGCGCGCCAGAAGCTCTACCTGCTGTTCTACTGCAATCGGCGAGTGCGCTTCAGCAAGAGCACCACGCAAGAACACGAGGCGCAGATCAATTTCCGCTTTCTGAGCCCGTATGGCAGCCGCGACATCCCCTCTCTCGAGCAAATTCCCGGCCTGTACCACTTTGATATCCCGGTGGACAGGGCAATTGCGGAGATGCAGGGCCGCTATACGTTCAATCTCGTTCTCCACACCAAGTCCAACGGCCATGGCCGGGAATGGCCGATCGAGCATTACGCAACGCTCGCCAGGATGCTGTCAGGCAGAGAGGACGTCCATCTCTGGCTGACAGGCAGTGCAAAGGAAGGAGAGTGGCTGAAGGCCAATGGCAGCGCACTGCTGGAACAGCCAAATGTTACGAACCTTTGTGGCACGCAGACGCTGGACCAGCTAACGGCATTCATCCGTCAAGCGGATGGCCTGATTGCGAGCGGCACAGGCCCACTGCACCTGTCGGCCGCGATCGGGCAACGTACGCTGGGGCTGTTTCCGCCCACGCGTCCGATGCACCCGGGCCGGTGGGCGGCGCTTGGGAACAGGGCTCAGAATCTGGTGCGGGAGAAGAGCTGCACGGATTGCGAAAAGCTCGAAACCATAACCTGCGACTGCATGGTTCAACTCAGCCCGCAGTCCGTCTTTGACATTGTCCAGGGCTGGATCCGGGACAAATCGGCGACCTAGGCTCACGCCTTGCCTTGATATGCAGCGACTGGCAAGCCAGTCGGCTGCATGCCTCGACGCGCGGAAGCGTGATGATGCCGCCCGTCAGGCGGGAAATACCCCGGTGGACAGATACCGGTCCCCCCGGTCGCAGACGATGAAAACGATCGTCGCGTTTTCCACTTCCTCGGCAACGCGCATGGCCACGCACAGGGCGCCGGCGGCCGAGATACCTGAAAAAATGCCCTCCTCGCTCGCCATGCGGCGCGCCATGTGTTCCGCATCGGCCTGGCTGACAGGCTCGGTACGGTCCACATACTTCGGGTCGTAGATCTTCGGCAGGTAGGCTTCCGGCCATTTGCGGATGCCGGGAATCCGCGAGCCTTCCGCCGGTTGCGCACCGATGATCTCGATGGCAGGGTTCTGCTCTTTCAGGTAACGCGAGACACCGGTAATGGTACCGGTCGTGCCCATGGCCGAAACGAAATGTGTGATCCGGCCTTCGGTATCGCGCCAGATCTCCGGCCCGGTCGTTTCGTAGTGGGCCAGTGGATTGTCCGGATTGGCGAACTGGTCCAGGATAACGCCCTTACCGTCACGTTCCATGGCATCCGCCAGGTCGCGCGCGTACTCCATGCCCCCCTTCACCGGAGTCAGGATAATCTCGGCGCCATAGGCGGCCATGCTCTGGCGACGCTCCAGGCTGAGGTCTTCCGGCATGATCAGCACCATCTTGTAGCCGCGGATTGCCGCAGCCATGGCAAGCGCGATACCGGTGTTACCGGAAGTGGCTTCGATCAGCGTGTCGCCGGGCTTGATGCGGCCGCGCGACTCCGCGCGGGCGATCATTGACACCGCCGGGCGGTCCTTGACCGACCCGGCCGGGTTGTTGCCCTCAAGCTTGCCTAGAATGACGTTGCCGCGTGCGTCGTTGGCGGCACCGGGAATGCGCTGCAGTCTGACCAGCGGCGTATTGCCGATGGTATCTTCAATTGTCTTGTAGGCCATGGTGCGGAGTGGAAATGTCCCGCACATTGTAAATCAGGCCCCCGCCGCGCGCCGGAGGCGGCCGGTCAGGCCCACTCCCGGTGTGGCCGCGCTGGCTTACGCCTCCTTGTTGCCCCCGCCCAGCAGGTGGTAAAGCAGGATGCAGCCAAACGTTGCAGTCCCGATGCCACCCAGCGTCATGCCACCAAGCTTCAGCGTCAGGTCGCCCGCGGCGACAGTCAAGGTGGCGCCCACCGTGATGAGGTTGCGCGAACTGGAGAAGTCCACGTGATTCTGGACCCAGATACGGCCAGCCGTGGCGGCAATCAGGCCGAACACCACAATGGTCAGTCCGCCGATGACCGGGCCCGGGATGGTCAAGATCAGCGCACCGAACTTTGGTGAGAATCCGAGCAAGATGGCCACCGCGGCCGCGACAACAAAGATCAGCGTCGAATAGATCCTGGTAACGGCCATCACCCCCATGTTCTCGGCATACGTGGTGACGCCGGTGCCGCCGCCGCTGGCCGACAGCATGGTCGCGACGCCGTCGCCAATAAAGGCGCGGCCGATGTATGGGTCAAGGTTGCGCCCCGTCATCACCCCAATGGCCTTGATGTGCCCCAGGTTCTCTGCCACCAGCACAATTGCCACCGGCGCGATCAGCAGCATGGCGCTGGCCTCGAATACCGGCGAAGTGAACGACGGCAGGCCAAACCAGCTCGCCGCCGCCACGCCAGAAAAATCGATCGGCTTGCCGAGACCCATCTGATTCGCGCCGGCATAGTAGATCAGGTAGCCGAACAGGCCACCAATCAGCACCGGAAGGCGCCCGACCATTCCTGGCGCGCGGACTGCCACCAGCCCGACTGCCAGCACGGTCAAAAGGCCTAGCCAGGTGTCAAACGACGAGCTACTCACGGCCTTTACCGCCACCGGGGCGAGGTTCAGACCGATGGCCGCGACGATCGCACCGGTGACCACTGGCGGCATCAGCCGTTCGACCCAGCCATAGCCGACCGCTTGCACCACAAGGCCAATCACCGTGTACAGCGCACCCGCGGCAATGATGCCGCCCAAGGCTACCGGGATATTGGCATTGGGCCCGCTTCCGGCGTACCCCGTGGCCGCGATCACGACAGCGATGAACGCGAAGCTGGAACCGAGATAGCTGGGCACCCGGCCGCGCACGCACAGGAAGAAGATCAGCGTGCCGATGCCGGAGAAGAGGATGGCGATATTCGGATTGAAGCCCATCAGGATCGGCGCGATCGCCGTGGAACCGAACATCGCCACCACGTGCTGAATGCCGGCGAGCAGCGTCTGCCCCGCAGGCAGGCGCTCATCCGGACCGATGACCCCTTCCGTCTTCAATCGCCACTTCGGCAGGAACCCTGTGTCCTCGCCATTCGTCATTGTTATGCTCCCTGTTGTTCTGCCTGACTCTCCTTGCCCCCGGGAAAGGGCGAGGCCTGGCCTGGTTTTTAAGATCGTGCGCGGCCGACGGAATGACCGTGGCTGTTGCGGGCTGCCGCATGATACTCCGCCGCTGTCGGCAAGCGAAGAACCGTGCGCCTGACAAGCACGAGCCATACCAGTGGCACAACATGGAACCTGGTTGCCTGGACTGAATGGAGCAGGACCATGGCGCCGCGGTGCCCCCCCTGCACCGGCGGCGCCATGCCATATCAGCGCTTGGCGGGTCGAGTGGCAGCGGCAGCGCCGGCCGGAGCTGCCGCCGGCGCAGCCTTGGCACCGATCGTCAAGCCAGCCTCCTGCATGCGCGCCACCGATTTGGTTCCGACGCCGCTGACGCGCTCGGCCAGATCCGTCGCACTCTTGTAGGGCCCGTGCTTGGTGCGCTCGTCAATGATGTTCTTGGCGGTTGCAGGTCCGATGCCCTTCACCGAAGTCAGGGCCGATGCGTCGGCCGTGTTGACATCGACCGTGGCCATCGCGGCCCCGGTGAACGACATCCAGGCCACTGCAGCCAGGCAGCCGCGCCTGAGCATTGTCTTGAACATTGGTGAGTTCCTTTTCCGTTTGCGTTGCCTTGCCGGAATTGGCAAGGTGCGCTCAGGATAGGACCGGCCGCGTGCGCCGGCGCACGCCGAAACAAACGTTCACGTGCCTTGCACGAGGATGTTTCCGAACGCGACGACGCCGCCGGGCGCCTTCAATGACAGCGCTCGAGCAACCACTGGCAGTAGCGCGCCACACCTTCTTCCATGGAAACAAAGGGCGTGGCATAGCCCGCGGCGCGCAGGCGCGACAGATCCGATTGCGTGAAGCTCTGATACCGGCCACGCAGTGCGTCGGGGAAGCGGATGTACTCCAGCAGCCCTTCCTGCACCAGTTCGTCGATCGCCAGCGGTGGCTTGCCCTCCGCCTCACGCAGCGTATTGACCACGACGCAGGCCACATCGTTAAACGAACGCGCTTGGCCCGTACCCACGTTGAAGATGCCGGATCGGCGCGGATGGTCGAGGAAGAACAGGTTGATCCTGACGACATCCTCGATCGCGACAAAATCGTGGCTCTGGCAACCCGCTCCATGGCCAGCATGTTCGCCGAACAGCTTCACTGTACCCTCGGCACGGAATTGTTCGAATTGCTGCCAGATGATCGAGGCCATGCGATTCTTGTGCGCCTCGCCCGGGCCATACACGTTGAAATAGCGCAGGCCGACCACCTGCGACAGGGCGCCCTCCAGCCGCTCGCGCACGACCTGGTCGAACAGGAACTTCGAGTAGCCGTAGATGCTCAGCGGCCGCTCGCATTCACGCGCTTCGCGAAAGGCCTGTGACTCCCCGTAGACTGCCGCCGACGATGCATAGATGAACTGCGAGTCCTGCGCCAGGCAGGACTCCATCAGCACCTTGCTGTAGCGGTAGTTGTTCGCCATCAGGTAGCGCCCGTCCTGCTCCATCGTGTCGGTGCAGGCCCCGAGATGAAACACCGCGCGGACCCTGCCGAACTCCCCGCGCTCGAAGCGGGACAGGAAGTCGTCCTTGTCGAGGTAGTCGCGAATCTCGCAATCCACCAGGTTGTGGAATTTGTCAGGGCGCTGGAGATTGTCGACCGCGACAACCTGGTCCTCGCCACGCGCGTTCAGTCCCTTGACAAGGTTGCTGCCGATGAATCCCGCAGCGCCGGTGACGATGATGGTCATGATCGGTCCGACAGAGAGTTCAACAGGGGCACCGGAAATCGTACGCTTTCAGCCAGCCGAGCCGAACAGCTCCGGATAGCTGACGACAGCGGTACCCAGCTTGCCCACCACGATGCCGCCCGCGCGGTTGGCGAACTGCACGGCCTGCTTCAGCGACACCCCCGCCGCCAGCATGGTCGCCAGCGTGGCGATCACGGTATCGCCGGCACCTGATACATCATAGACTTCGCGCGCTTGTGCCGAGACATGCAGGACCTCGGCTTCCGTGTACAGGGTCATGCCCTCTTCCGAACGGGTCAGGAGCAAGGCCTCGAGCTGCAGGTCGCGACGCAGGTTCTGGGCACGCGCGGTGAGGTCCTGTTCGCTTTTCCAGGCCCCGACGACGCGGCGGATCTCGGCACGGTTAGGCGTGATCAGCGTGGCACCACGGTAGCGCGAATAGTCGTCACCCTTGGGATCGACCAGGACCATCCGGCCCGCCGCGCGGCCGGCCTCGACCATGCGGCCGACGTGCGTCAGGCCACCCTTGCCATAGTCGGACAGCACCAGCACCTCGTACTGGTTCAGGAGCTCCTGGAAACCATCGAGCACGCCCAGCAGCACTTCATGTGTGGGCGGATTCTCGAAGTCCACGCGCAACAGCTGCTGCTGGTGGGCCAGCACGCGCAGCTTGATCGTCGTGTTGACGCTGGCATCGCGGTGCAGGTACGGCTGGACCTTGCATGCTGACAGCAACGATTCGATGGTGCGGCCTGGCTCGTCTTCGCCTACAACGCCAAGCATGCCGACCTGCGCACCCAGCGCGGCCGAGTTGCGGGCCACGTTGGCTGCGCCGCCCAGGCGTTCATCGCTGCGTTTGATCTGGACGACCGGAACCGGTGCCTCCGGCGAAATACGCTCGACGTCACCAAACCAGTAGCGGTCCAGCATCATGTCGCCGACCACCAGGATGCGCGCCTGGCGGATCTGATCCTGCGAAATTTGATTCATAGCCATAGTTCCTCCGGCATACCGATCCTACTGGGACACGGCCGCCTGCCGACGCGTTCAGCGCTTCGCGCCCGAACGCCCGATCGCATGGTATTCGATACCGGTCTGCGCCATGGCCTCCGGCTCGTACAGATTCCGGCCATCGAAGATCACCGGCGTCTTCAGGCGCCGCTTGATCTGCTCGAAATCCGGGCTGCGGAAGACCTTCCACTCCGTCACGATCACGAGCGCGTCGGCACCATCCAGCGTTTCCATCTGGCCCGTGTGGAAGCTGATCCTGTCGATACCGCCAGGGATGTCTGCGAGATCCGCCTCCAGCGCGCGCCTGGCCTCGTCCATGGACACCGGGTCATGCGTGCGCAGCGTCGCGCCGCGCGAAATCAGTTCACGCGCGAGCACGCGTGAAGGCGCTTCGCGCATGTCGTCGGTATTGGGCTTGAAGGCCAGGCCCCAGAGCGCAAAGGTGCGCCCGCTGAGGTCATCGCCGAAACGGCGTACCACCTTGTCGCCCAGCACCTGCTTCTGGGCCCCGTTGACGGCTTCGACGGCCTCCAGCACGCGCATCGGCTTGCCATACTCCTCCGCCGTGCGCATGAGTGCCTGCACGTCTTTCGGGAAACAGGACCCGCCATAGCCGGCACCCGCATACAGGAAGCTGTAGCCGATGCGCGGATCCGATCCGATGCCCATGCGTACCAGCTCGATATCGGCACCGACCTCGTCGGCGAGATTGGCCAGCTCGTTCATAAACGAGATGCGCGTGGCCAGCATGGAGTTGGCCGCGTACTTGGTGAACTCGGCCGAGCGCACATCCATGTAGAAGGTGCGCTCATGGTTGCGGTTGAACGGCGCATAGAGCTGGCGCATGGTGGCCTGGGCATGGCGCCCGGCAGCGTCCGCGCTGCAACCCAGTACGATGCGGTCAGGGCGCATGAAATCTTCCACCGCGGCGCCTTCCTTCAGGAACTCCGGGTTCGACACCACGGAATACTGCAGGTCCTCCAGGCCGCGCGCGGCAAGTTCCTCGCGAATCACTGCCGTGACGCGATCGCCCGTGCCCACCGGCACGGTGGACTTGTCCACCACGACCTTGAAGCCGGTCATGTAGCGGCCAATGCTGCGTGCCGCGGCGAGCACATATTTCAGGTCGGCGGAGCCGTCTTCATCGGGCGGCGTTCCTACTGCGATGAACTGCACATCCGCGTGCTCGATGCTGGCCGCCACGTCGGTCGAGAACGTCAGACGTCCGGCCGCGCGATTGCGCTGGATGATCTCCTGCAAGCCTGGCTCGTAGATCGGCACGCCGCCGGCGTTGAGCAAGGCAATCTTCTTTTCGTCGACGTCGAGGCAGAACACATCGTTGCCGAGCTCGGCCAGGCACGCGCCGGTGACAAGGCCAACATAGCCACTGCCAATAATGGTGACTTTCATAGCATGTACATGAAATAGATTCGCACGGTGGCCCGGTCAGCCTAGCGCTTCCGAGCGCCGGGGCGCATAGGTCTCCCAGCGGTTGCAGCCGGGACACTGCCAGTAGAAAAGCCGCGCGCGAAAGCCGCATTCGCGGCAGGTGTAGCGGGCCAGGTTGCGCGTACGCAACTGCAGCAGATCACGGATCGCTGTAATTTCCTTTGCCTTGTCGCTGTCAGCGGACTCGTCGACGGCCAGGCCTTCGCCGCCGTTGCCGGCGACTGCGGCGGCAGGCGCCATGTCGGCAGCCTGGGCCTCGAAATACTTGGTCAGCGCAAGCAGCGTCGGCTGGCGGCGCAGTTGCTCGCGCATGAGCCGTGTCGCTGCTTCAGGTCCGTTCTGCTCCAGCTCGGTCTTGAATGCGACATCGAGCAGCTCGGGCGCGAGACTGCCCTTCAGCAGGCCGCGCAGCCAGTCGAGCGCGGCACCTTGCTCACCGAGCCCGGCATAGGCTTTCACCACGCGCTCGGCCACCAGCGGAAGAAAGGAGGCATCCTGTCGCTCGATGGCCAGCCAGTGGCCAAGCGCGGCACGGGCATCGCCAGCGGCGGCGGCCACGTCGCCGAGGAGGATCGGTGCGCGAACATTGGCGGGATTCTCTTCCATGGCCTGGCGCAACCACTTGACGGCATCTTCCGGGCGCTTGCGTTGCAGCGCATCCTGCGCGAGTTCGCAACAGAACTGGGCAATCTGCAGACGATGGTCCGTCTTGTCGAGCGCCTGCAGTTCGCGTGCGGCATCGATGGCCTTCTGCCACTCCTTCTCCACCTCGTAAAGCTCGAGCAGCACGCGCTTGGCCGAGGCCGCGTACGGGCCGGACATCAGCCGGCGCAACGATTCTTCGGCCCGGTCGAGCAGGCCGGCGCGCAGGAAGTCCTGCCCCAGCTCATACAGCGCATGCTCGCGCTCGGGCTCCGGCAGGTCCGGGCGCGTGGCCAGGTTCTGGTGTACGCGAATGGCACGCTCGGTTTCGCCGCGGCGTCGGAACAGCGCGCCCAGCGCGAAGTGGAGCTCGGTCGTCTCGGGATCCAGCCTGGCCACTTCGACGAACGCATCGATGGCCTGGTCCGGCTGTTCATTGAGCAGGAAATTGAGGCCCTTGAAATACGAGCGCGGCAAGGCGCCCTGCTCGCTGATGAGCTGGCGCACATCCATGCGCGCCGCCATCCATCCGAGGCCAAAGACAAGTGGCAGCGCCAGCAGCCACCAGGTTTCAAACATCATGGATCAGACTTTCGGGCCAACTACGTTGTAAGGAGCGCTCTTGCCGTCACGTTCCGTGTCGGCAGATGTCGGCTGGCGGCCGGCATCGCCGAGCGCACGGCGCAGCCGTGCCACCTCCATGCGCTGGCGCATCAGGCCTGGTGCAATCGCAGCCAGGGCCGCAATTGCGCCCAGGACAAAGGCCACGAAGAGGATCAGGATCAGTGGTGCGCGCCAGACGGCGTCAAAGAAAAGCTGCAGCGAAGCGTCCGCGGTATTGCGCAGCGCCAGCACGAACAGCAGCGCAAACAGGACGATGCGGATAATCCAGGCGACGAGTTTCATGCGGTAAGGGCAGGCGTGGCGTTGCGGGAGCGCACATGCGCATCGCTGGCGTGCGGCAGACCCCGGCATTGTAGCGGAATCACTTCCAGCAAACGAAAACGGCAAGCCCGCACCAATACCCCAAATGAAAAAAGCGCCCCGAGCGGAGCGCCTTTTTCCATTCACGACAACACAGTGCCGGCTGCCGGTCGGCATCAGGAGCGGGCGAGATTCAGCCCGCTTCCCTCATGCAGCACCGTCGAACTGCCCGGCGCAGCGCCCTGGGGGCCTTTGCCGGACGGCGTACCGGTCAGGTGTCCGTTACCTCCAGCGCCCGGAGGCGGCGTCAGGCTCCGGTCCACCCGTTCGCGCAACTCCTTGCCCGCCTTGAAGTGCGGCACCCGTTTCTCGGGCACCAGCACTCGCTCGCCGGACTTGGGGTTGCGCCCAACGCGCGGCGGACGCCGGTTCAGACCAAAACTGCCGAATCCGCGAATTTCGATGCGATGGCCATCGGCCAGCGCATCGGACATCGCGTCGAGTATCGTTTTCACCGAGATGTCCGCGTCCCGCAGCAGCAACTGCGGAAAGCGGGCAGCCAGTTTTTCGACGAGCTCCGACTTGGTCATGGGCGTTCGCGCGGGCGTCAGGGCCTGCGATTACTGGTTGTCCTGGCCGAGCTTGGCCTTCAGCAGAGCGCCCAGGTTGGTCGTGCCAGCGGTGCTGGTGTCGGCCTGGAACTTCTGCATCGCTTCCTGCTGCTCGGCGCTGTCCTTGGCCTTGATCGACAGGTTGATGTTGCGCGACTTGCGGTCGACGTTCACCACCAGGGCGGTGATCTGCTCGCCTTCCTTCAGCACGTTGCGGGCATCTTCCACGCGGTCAGCGGAGATTTCCGATGCACGCAGGTAGCCTTCCACGTCGTCGGCCAGCTGGACCACGGCGCCCTTGGCGTCAACGGCCTTGATGGTGCCGGTAACGATCGAGCCCTTGTCGTTGGCCGAGATGAAGTTGTTGAACGGATCGCCCGACAGCTGCTTGATGCCCAGCGAGATGCGCTCCTTGTCGACGTCGATGCCCAGGACCACGGCTTCGACTTCGTCGCCCTTCTTGTACTTGCGCACGGCTTCTTCGCCGGTCTCTTGCCACGACAGGTCGGACAGGTGCACCAGGCCGTCGATGCCGCCAGGCAGGCCGATGAACACGCCGAAGTCGGTGATCGACTTGATCTGGCCGCTCAGCTTGTCGCCCTTCTTGTGGTTGCGCGAGAAATCGTCCCACGGATTGGCCTTGCACTGCTTCATGCCCAGGCTGATACGACGCTTGTCTTCGTCGATATCCAGGACCATGACTTCCACTTCGTCGCCCAGCTGAACAACCTTCGACGGAGCCACGTTCTTGTTCGTCCAGTCCATTTCGGACACGTGCACCAGGCCTTCGATGCCGGCTTCGATCTCGACGAACGCGCCGTAGTCGGTCAGGTTGGTCACCTTGCCGAACAGGCGGGTGCCTTGCGGGTAGCGGCGCGAGATGCCGACCCACGGATCTTCGCCCAGCTGCTTCACGCCCAGCGAGACGCGGTTCTTCTCTTGGTCGAACTTGAGGATCTTGGCGGTGATTTCCTGGCCAACCGACAGCACTTCGCTCGGGTGGCGGACACGGCGCCAGGCCAGGTCGGTGATGTGCAGCAGGCCGTCGATGCCGCCCAGGTCAACGAACGCACCGTAGTCGGTGATGTTCTTGACGATACCGTTGACGATGGCGCCTTCCTTCAGGGTTTCCATCAGCTTCTGGCGCTCTTCGCCCAGCGTGGCTTCGACCACGGCGCGGCGCGACAGCACAACGTTGTTGCGCTTGCGGTCCAGCTTGATGACCTTGAATTCCAGGGTCTTGCCTTCGTACGGGGTGGTGTCCTTGATCGGACGCACGTCAACCAGCGAGCCCGGCAGGAACGCGCGGATGCCGTTGACCATGACCGTCAGGCCGCCCTTGACCTTGCCGGTCACGGTACCCGAGATGATTTCGCCGTCTTCCAGCGCCTTCTCGAGGTTCAGCCACGATGCCAGGCGCTTGGCCTTGTCGCGGGAAAGAATGGTGTCGCCATAGCCGTTCTCGAGTGCATCGATGGCCACGGAGACGTAGTCGCCGGCCTGCACTTCGAGTTCGCCCTGGTCGTTCAGGAACTCCTCCACCGGCACAAATGCCTCGGACTTGAGGCCGGCATTGACGACCACGAAGTTGTGGTCGATGCGCACGACTTCAGCGGAGATCACTTCGCCAGCCTTCATATTGGAGCGGGCGATCGATTCCTCGAACAGTGCGGCAAAGGATTCGTTGGTTTGCAGGTCGGACATAAACGTAAGGTTCCATCCGCGGTACACCGGCCGGCGCGACCATCGCGCTCAGTCTGCCATGTGCAGCGGGGTCAGGTTAAACACTGCCGGCCATGCCTCTGGGCGGGCCGACACCTTGGTGCGGGCAGCGCCCGCCGCTTCGATACGCCTGACGAAGTCAGTATTTGCGCACAGCGGCGAACCACTCCAGCACCTGCGCCACTGCCTGATCCACCGTCATGTCGGAGGTATCGAGCAGGTTCGCATCCTCGGCGGGACGCAGCGGCGCGGCGGCACGGTTTCGATCCCGCGCGTCGCGCGCCTCAAGGTCACGCAAAAGGTCTTCAATATTAGCAGAAATTCCCTTATCAATCAATTGTTTATAGCGCCTGCGAGCGCGCGCCTCAACACTTGCCGTCAGGAATACCTTGAGCTGGGCGTCAGGGAAGATCACCGTGCCCATATCGCGGCCGTCCGCGACCAGGCCGGGCAGCTTGCGGAAATCGCGCTGCAGCTTGGTCAGCGCATCACGTACCGGCTGGTGCACGGCGATGGCCGAGGCACGGTTGCCGATGGCTTCGGCGCGGATCGCGAGGCTCACTTCCTCGCCGGACATCCAGACCCGGTCCGGGCCGAACTTCACATCGAGGCGCGACGCGGTTCTTGCAAGGGCATCGACATCGGCGATATCCACGCCCTCGCGGTCGCTCGCAAGCGCCACCAGGCGGTATAGCGCACCGCTGTCGAGCAGGTGGTAGCCGACCGCATCGGCCACCTTGTGCGCCACAGTGCCTTTACCGGAGGCGGTTGGACCGTCAATAGTGATGACGTGAACGATAGTCATTGCTGATGATGCCGACAGAAAACTTTGATTTGAAATTCAATTGAGAATCATTATCATTTGATTCATCAACCTGCGACGCTGCATCCAGCCCCTTCCCGTTACTTCCCTGATTTGTTTGCGAGGCAATCTACCATGGCCAAGACCCTGACGTTCGGCATCCTGCACCTCGGCATCGCCTTCAGCGTGACCTACGCGCTGACCGGCAGCCTGGCTGTCAGCGGCGCGGTCACATTCATCGAGCCCGCCATCAATACTGTGGCGCACTACTTCTTCGATCGCTACTGGGACCAACGGGAGCGCCGGCATGCACCAGCGCAGGCGGACGGCGCGGCGCTCAGCTCGTAATGCCGCCAAACACCGTGAAGTAGTCCGGGAACGTCTTGGCCACGCAGGCCGGGTCATTGATCCGGATCGGCAGCGGACCGAACGCGGCCAGAGAGAAACACATCGCCATGCGATGGTCATCATAGGTGCCAATGCCATCGGCCGGCGTCTGCCACTGCGCGGGCGGCGCCACCTTGAGGTAGTCCGCCCCCTCCTCCACCTGCGCACCGAGCTTGCGCAACTCGGTCGCCATCGCCGAGATACGGTCGGTTTCCTTGACGCGCCAGCTGGCAATATTGGTCAGCGTCGTCGTGCCTTCGGCGAACAGCGCGGCCACCGCGAGCGTCATGGCGGCATCGGGAATATGGTTGCAATCGAGTTCGATGCCGTGCAGCCGTCCGTCATCGCGTTCGGTGCCGCGCACCTCGATCCAGTTGTCGCCGGCCATCACATTGGCGCCCATCCGGTTGAGCGCCTCGGCAAAGCGCACATCCCCCTGGATGCTCGCCATGCCCACGCCCTCCACGCGCACCGGACCACCGCCGATAGCACCGGCCGCGAGGAAATAGGACGCCGACGAAGCATCGCCCTCGACAAAGATCTCGCCCGGCGACCGGTAGACCGCCCCGGCCGGCACGATGAACCGCTCCCAACCTTGCCGTTCCACATCGATGCCAAAGCGCGCGAGCAGGTTGAGCGTGATCTCGATATACGGCTTGGAGATCAGCTCGCCGACCACTTCGATCTCGATCCTGCCGCTGGCCGCCTGCGCCATGGGCAAGGTCATCAGCAACGCCGTCAGGAACTGGCTCGACACGTCGCCGCGCACGCGGATCGGCGCGTCGATGCGGATCTGCGCGGGACGGATATGCAAGGGCGGATAGCCTTCATTACCGAGGTAGCCGATGTCCGCGCCGACCTGGCGCAGGCCATCGACGAGGTCTCCGATGGGCCGCTCATGCATGCGCGGCACGCCCGACAGCTTGTAGTCGCCGCCCTGCAGCGCGAGCGCAGCAGTCAGCGGACGGATCGCGGTGCCCGCGTTGCCCATGAACAGTTCCGCCGCCTTGACCGGAAAATTGCCGCCCGAGCCGGTGACGATATAGTCGCCACTTTCCTGGCGCCACGTCACGCCGAGCGTTTTCAGCGCCTGCAGCATGACGCGGGTGTCGTCGGAGTCGAGCAGGTCGCGCACGCGCGTCTCGCCGCCGGCCAGCGCGGCCAGCAACAGCACGCGGTTGGAGATGCTCTTCGAGCCAGGCAGACGGACCGTGCCCGCGGCGCGGGTAAGGGGGGCAAGCGTCAGGTGTTCCATGGTATTCACACTAGGGCGCGGCTCACGGCCGCGCCAATTCAGGGTTCAGTATTGGCCGCGGCCGCTCGGTCCGCGCCCCATTGCAGGCGGGTCTTGCTCGCACGCGAAAAAATGCGCTCCAGCGCAGCGCCGTCGCTCTTCTCGATCTGCGTCCTGAGGTGCGCCAGCACCGACTGGTAGGTGTTCAGTTCGCGCAGCAGCGCCTCGCGGTTGGCGACACAGATATCGCGCCACATTTCCGGCGACGATGCCGCAATGCGCGTGAAGTCACGGAAGCCGCCACCGGCGAAGGCAAGCTTGAGCGCCGCGTCCTCGGCGTTGCCGACCTGCGCAACCAGCGCGTAGGACAGCACGTGCGGCAAATGGCTGACCGCGGCGAACACCGCATCGTGCTGCACGGCGGACATGACGTGGCACTCGGCACCGGCGCTTTCCCACATCGCGCGCACCGCGGCCACGTCGGCACGCGAGTTCTCCTGCAGCGGGCACAGCACGGTCTTCTTGCCGACATAGAGGTCGGCCAGCGCAGCCTCGACGCCATTGAGTTCGCGGCCCGCGATCGGGTGGGCCGGAACGAACTGGGCCACCTTGTCGCCAAGCGCCGTCTTGGCCGCCATGATCACGTCGGACTTGGTGCTGCCGGCATCCGTCACGATGGTGCCCGGCCCCAGGTGCGGCTCCAGCGCATGCAGCAGCGCGAAATTCTGTGCCACCGGCGCGCACAGCACGACCAGGCTGGCGTCGCGCACGGCGTCTTCCAGCGAAGCGGCTTCGTCGATGACACCAAGGTCAAGCGCCTTCTGCAGCGATGCCGGCGACCGGCCCACGCCAACCACCGTGCCGACTACGCCCGCGCGCTTGAGCGCGAGCGCGAGCGAACCGCCAATCAGGCCGACACCGACAATCACAATACGGGAAAAATGCAGAGCGCTCACAATCTCAGCCCTCGGGGGCGGGCAATACTGGGAATTCGAAAACAGGGATGCATGGTGTTCGCGCGGCTCACTTGAGCGCGCATTCCAGTGCCGCGATGAACGCGGCATTCTCGTCGGGCAAGCCGATCGTGACACGCAGCCAGCGCGGCAAGCCGTAGTTGCCCACGGGGCGGACAATCACGCCCTGCCTGAGCAGCGCCAGGTTGACGCGTGCACCGGCGTCATCGTCATCGCCAACGCGGACCAGCACGAAGTTGCCGGACGATGGTACCGACTCGAGCCCGAGGCGTGAGAAGGCGTCGATGAGCTGAGCCTTGCCCGCGCGGTTCAGCTCGGCACTGCGCTGCAGGAACGCCGTGTCGCCAAGCGCGGCGACAGCCGCGGCCTGCGCCGCGCTGTTGACATTAAACGGCTGGCGAACACGGTTCAGCAGATCGGTCAGCTCCGGCTGCGCCACGGCATAGCCGATGCGCAGGCCTGCCAGCCCGTATGCCTTGGAGAAGGTGCGCGACACCAGCAGGTTCGGATAGCGGCGCACCCACGCCACCGAGTCATATTGCTGGTCGTCGTCGAGGTATTCGTTGTACGCCTCGTCCAGCACCACGGCCACGTGAGCGGGCACCTTGGCCAGGAACGCCTCCAGTGCCGCCGCGGGCGCGAAAGTCCCGGTCGGATTGTTCGGGTTGGCGATGAATACCAGGCGGGTATCGGGCGCGATCGCGGCGGCCATCGCGTCGAGGTCATGGCCATAGTCGCGAGCCTTCACCTCGATCGCACGCGCGCCGATTTCCTGGGTTGCCAGGGCATAGACCGCAAACGAGTATTCGGCGTACACCACCGACTGCCCCGGCGTGACCAGCGCATGCGCGGCCAGTTCAAGGATGTCGTTGCTGCCGTTGCCCAGCGTGAGCCAGTCCTGCGGTACACCGAGCTTTGCCGCAAGCGCCGCCTTCAGTTCAAAGCCGTTCGAGTCGGGATAGCGCCCCAGTTCGGCAATCGCCGCGGCCACCGCGTGCCTGGCGGACTCCGGCATGCCCAGCGGGTTCTCGTTCGACGCGAGCTTGACGATGCTTGCCTCCTCGAGACCGAACTCGCGCACGACCTCGGAAATCGGCTTGCCCGCCACGTAGGGCGAGATTGCCCTGACGTAATCCGGGCCGAACAGTACCTTGCCGCCCTGCTTGCCTTGCTCTGCCATCTCGTCTCCTTGCCGTCGTATCCGTGCGTACGCTTGCTCTTACTTGCTGGACGGGTACGACCCCAGCACCTTCAGGTAGGCGGCATTGCGCCGCAGCGTCTCGATCGCACGCGCGACCGCGGGCTCATGCTGGTGGCCTTCGACATCGACATAGAAGTAGTACTCCCAGGCGCCGCTGCGCGCCGGGCGCGACTCGAAGCGGCACATCGACACGCCGTTCTCTGCCAGCGGGGCCAGCAACTGGTAGACCGCGCCCGCCTTGTTTGGCACCGACAGGATCATCGAGGTCTGGTCGCTGCCCGACGGCTCGGTCTCGTACCGGCCGATCACGGCAAAACGCGTGCGGTTGTGCGGATCGTCCTGGATATGCGGGCGAATGATATGCAGGTGATAGCGATTGGCCGCCGATTCACCGGCAATGGCCGCGACCGTCGGGTCTTCGCTCGCCATGCGCGCGGCCTCGGCATTGCTCGATACGGCCTGCCGCTCCAGGTGCGGATAGTTCGCGGTCAGCCAGTGCTGGCACTGCGCCAGCGCCTGCGCATGCGCGCGCACCACCTTGACGCCCTTCATGTCAGGCGACGAGGCCATCAGGTTATGGTGCACCTTCAGCGCAATCTCGCCGCTGATCTTCAGCGAGGTCTGCAGGAACAGGTCAAGCGTGCGCGACACCGCGCCCTCGGTCGAGTTCTCCACCGGAACCACGCCGTACTCGACGGTTCCCGCCTCCACGGCACGGAACACCTCGTCGATGCTAGGGCATGGCACCCCGCTCACTTCATGGCCAAAGTGGGCGTAGAGGGCCTGTTCGGAGAATGTGCCAGCCGGACCGAGGAAAGCAATTTCGAGCGGCTTTTCCAGTCCACGGCAGGCCGACATCACCTCACGCCAGATCGACGCAACGCTCTCGCCTAGCAGCGGCCCCGGATTGGCGGCCTGCACCTTGCGAATCACCTGCAGCTCGCGCTCCGGGCGAAACACCGGGGCACCGTACTTCTTCTTCACTTCGCCGACATCGAGTGCAAGCTGCGCGCGCCGGTTCAGCATGGCCAGCAGTTCGCGGTCCACCTTATCGATCTGCTCGCGCAGGGGGGCCAGTTCAGCGCCGAGGGCGCGCTCCGCCTCGCTCGGGGAAGCACCGTTCTGCTGCGTCTCCTCGCGCGCGGTGTTGTTGTCTTCGCTTGTCATTTGCAGGAACCCGTTGGGCCGCTCCGCGCAGGAGGGCCTGAGAATGAAACGATGCCGCGTGCGTCTGGCGCGCGGCGGGCCGACGCGGCGCCGTCAGGCAGCGGCGCGTTCGAACTCGCGCATGAAGTCGATCAGCGCATATACGCCTTCGATCGGCATCGCGTTGTAGATGCTGGCGCGCATGCCGCCCACGGACTTGTGGCCCTTGAGCTGCAGCAGACCGTTGGCGCGGGCCTGCTGCAGGAATGCCTCGTTGCGGCTTTCGTCAGCGAGGAAGAACGGCACGTTCATGCGCGAACGGCAATGCGGATCGATCTCGTTGCGATAAAAATCGCTCTGGTCGAGGAAATCGTACAACGCCTTTGCCTTGGCAATATTGCGCTGTTCAATGGCCGGCACGCCGCCCTGACGCTTGAGCCACTTGAACACGAGGCCCGCAATGTAGATGGCGTAGGTCGGCGGCGTGTTGTACATGGAGTCATGCTCCGCCACCAGGCGCCAGTTGAATGCCGACGGGCATAGCGGATGGGCGTGGCCAAGCAAGTCCTCGCGCACGATCACGATGGTCACGCCGGCGGGGCCGATATTCTTCTGCGCGCCGCCATACATGACCTGCACGCGCGACCAGTCGACCGGGCGCGAGAGGATGTGGCTCGATGCGTCCGCCACCACGATGCGCCCCTGCTCCTGCCCAATGTCTGGAATTTCGTGAAACTCCACGCCACCGATGGTTTCATTGGTACAGAGGTGCACGTAAGCCGCGTCATCTGACAGCTTCCAGCCGGCTACTGGGGGAATATTGGTGAACTTCCTGTCAGCGCTCGATGCGGCAATATTGACTTCGCCATAGCGCCGGGTTTCCTGTTCGGTCTTGACCGACCACGCCCCGGTCACCACGAAATCCGCCTTCGGGCGCTCTGCATCGCGCAGACGCATCAAGTTCAGCGGCACGATCGCGTTCTCGCCGATGGCGCCGCCTTGCAGGAACAGGATGCGGAAGTTCTTGGGGATGTGCAGCAGTTCGCGCAGGTCCGCCACGGCTTCCGCCAGAATCCCTTCGAACTCCTTGCTGCGATGGCTCATTTCCATGACCGACATGCCCTTCCCGTGCCATGACAGCATTTCCTCGGCAGCCTGTTGCAGCACTTCGGCAGGCAGTGCCGCCGGACCGGGCGAGAAGTTGAAGACACGTTCGGCCAATGCGCGCTGCATGCCAGCGAGAGCAGGAGTCTGTGGATCGTTCATGGACTGGAAAAGAAAAATGGCTGCCGGTGTAACCCAAGCAGCCATTATCCCTCAAACCCGCATCCCGTTGGGCGATGCGGGGCGGGCGCCGGACCAGCGCCCTGCCCGCCCAGCGATTACTTCGCGGCAGCCGAGATTTCCTTTTCGGCGGCATCGCGCATCGACTTGCCGACTTGCGGACCATACTTCTGCATCATCGAACCCCAGATCTCCTGGGTCGCCTTGCCTTGGTTGGCCATGAACTTCTGGCCGGTCGGCGACTTCAGGAACGTGGTCAGGTCCTTGATTTCCTGGGTGCTGTAGTACTTGCCGAAGGCGTCATAGTGAGCCTGGATGGCGTCCTTGCGGAAGCCGTCGGTGTTGAACGCCGTACCGGCGCCATCCACCATGCGCTGCACCGCGCCGTTCTTCTTCAGCTTCTCGACGGCGGCCTGCTTCTGCTTGTCGCTCAGCGTCTTGTTCTCGACCAGTACCTGTTCCAGCACAAGCGGAGCTTCCTGCTTGGCGCCTTGCTGCCAGTTGTCGGCCTGGCCCTTCACAGCCTGGTCGGCCTGCATGACGGAAAGCAGTTCCTTGATGGCTGCCGTCTTGTCCGCGTCCTGGGCATGGGCATGTTGCGCCACCATAAACGTCGGAACGAAAGCAGCCAGAACAGCGATACGTCGATAGGTCTTGAGCATTAATGACTCCCTGGAAAATATGTCCGTTTTAGTCCGGCCCGCCGCCTGGCGAGTTCCGGCCGGTGTCCTATTGTTGCAACAACTTACGAATTGGCATCGGTATCAGCGTCGTCGGCCTCTTCCGCCTCTTCCGAGCCGGAACCGTTATCGGCATCGCTTTCCACGATGCGCTGCAGGCCCGAGAGCTTGGTACCTTCGTCGACGTTGATCAGCGTGACGCCCTGCGTGGCACGCCCCATTTCACGGATCTCGGCCACACGCGTACGGATCAGAACTCCACCCGTAGTGATCAGCATGATTTCATCTTCGGGCGAAACAAGTGCAGCAGCTACCACACGGCCATTGCGCTCGCTCGTTTGGATCGCAATCATGCCCTTGGTGCCGCGCCCGTGTCGAGTGTACTCGGCGATGGGGGTGCGCTTGCCGTAGCCGTTCTCCGTGGCGGTCAGCACGCTGCCAGGCGAAGCCGCTTCGGCCTGCTCGGCGGTCTCGGCGGTTTCGGCCGGGGCCACGAGCATGGCGATCACCGCCTGCCCGTCGTCGAGGTTCATGCCGCGCACGCCGCGCGCCTGACGGCCCATCGGGCGCACATCGTTCTCGTCGAAACGCACGGCCTTGCCGGCGTCCGAGAACAGCATCACGTCGTGCTGGCCGTCCGTGACCGCCGCACCGATGAGGTAATCACCCTCATCCAGATCCACGGCGATGATGCCGGCCTTGCGCGGATTGGAGAACTCCGTCAGCGCTGTCTTCTTGACCGTGCCACGGGCCGTGGCCATGAAGATGAAGTGCTCTGCATCGAACTGGCGCACCGGCAGGATGACGTTGATCTTCTCGCCATCAGACAGCGGGAACATATTGACGATCGGCCGGCCGCGCGAGTTGCGTGACCCCTGCGGCACCTCATAGACCTTCAGCCAATACAGACGGCCCCGGTTCGAGAAGCACAGGATGTAGTCGTGGGTATTGGCAACGAACAGCGTGTCGATCCAGTCGTCTTCCTTGGTGGCCGTCGCCTGCTTGCCACGTCCGCCGCGCTTCTGCGCGCGATACTCGGAGATCGGCTGGCTCTTCATATAGCCACTGTGGGACAGCGTGACCACCATGTCTTGCGGGGTGATCAGGTCCTCGGTATCCAGTTCAGTCGCGTTCAGCTCGATCTGTGAGCGGCGCTCATCGCCGAATTCTGCGCGGATGGCAGTCAGTTCGTCGGAGATGATGGTGGTAATGCGTTCCGGGCGCGCCAGGATATCAAGCAGATCAGCGATGATCGCCATCACTTCGCGGTATTCCTGGACGATCTTGTCCTGCTCCAGACCGGTGAGGCGTTGCAGCCGCATTTGCAGAATTTCCTGCGCCTGCGAGTCCGAGAGCCGGTACAGACCGTCGGCCTGCATGCCGAACACGGCCGGCAAGCCGTCCGGACGATACGATGCCCGGCCACCCGGAGTATCGGTTTCTGCACGCGCCAGCATCTCGCGGACGAGCCCGGAATCCCAGGACTTCGTCATCAATTCCTGTTTCGCAATCGGTGGCGTCGGCGCCGCCTTGATGATGGCGATGAACTCGTCGATATTGGCCAGGGCGACCGCAAGACCTTCCAGCACATGGCCGCGCTCGCGCGCCTTGCGCAGCTCGAACACCGTGCGCCGGGTGACCACTTCCCGGCGGTGCGCCAGGAAGTACTCCAGCATCTGCTTCAGGTTCAGCAAGCGCGGCTGGCGATCGACCAGGGCCACCATGTTCATGCCGAAGGTGTCCTGGAGCTGGGTGTTCTTATATAGGTTGTTGAGGACGACCTCGGGCACTTCGTTGCGCTTGAGTTCGATCACCACACGCATGCCGGACTTGTCCGACTCGTCGCGGATGTCCGAAATGCCCTCGACCTTCTTGTCGGTGACCAGTTCGGCGATCCGCTCGAGCAGCGTGCGCTTATTCACCTGGTACGGCAGCTCGTCGACGATGATGGCCTGGCGCTGACCACGATCGATGTCCTCGAAGTGCGTGCGGGCACGCATGACGACGCGGCCGCGCCCCGTACGGTAGCCTTCGCGCACGCCCTGGATGCCGTAGATAATGCCGGCAGTCGGGAAATCGGGCGCGGGAATCAATTCAATCAGCTCATCTATCGTAGCCTGCGGATTGCGCAGCAGGTGAAGACAGCCGTCGACGATTTCATTCAGGTTATGCGGCGGGATATTGGTGGCCATGCCGACCGCAATACCCGACGAACCATTGATAAGCAGATTCGGAATTCGCGCCGGGAGAATAGCGGGCTCTTTTTCCGAACCGTCATAGTTCGGATCGAAATCGACAGTTTCCTTGTCGATGTCGTGCAGCATCTCGTGGGCGATTTTCGAGAGGCGGATTTCTGTATAACGCATTGCTGCTGCGTTATCCCCATCCACCGAACCGAAATTCCCCTGGCCGTCGACCAGCATGTAGCGCAGCGAGAAATCCTGCGCCATGCGGACGATCGTATCGTATACAGCAGTGTCGCCGTGCGGGTGATACTTACCAATCACATCACCGACGATACGGGCCGATTTCTTGTAGGCCCGGTTCCAGTCGTTGTTGAGCTCATGCATCGCATAGAGCACGCGCCTGTGCACCGGCTTCAAGCCATCTCGTACATCGGGAAGCGCCCGGCCCACGATCACGCTCATTGCGTAATCCAGATACGAGCGGCGCATTTCCTCTTCGAGGGAGACCGGAAGGGTTTCTTTTGCGAATGGATCCATTGCGGCGTGGTTTATGCGGCGGGTTTAAGCGAAAGTAGGCCCAGGTTTTCCGCCCCTATGCGCGAGGCATCCGGCGGCTGGCCAACGTGCCATTCTAACATGCGCGCGGACCCGCCTCCGCCCCCCTCCCCCGGGCCCGTTCGGCCCTCCGCCGCGCTTGGATCGAAACCCGCAAAGCCTGATGCCACAAGGCTTTGCGGGTAATTCAAGGACCATGTTGCACAAACACCACAGGCCCCAAAACCCATTGATTGAATCGAATATATTTACTTCTTAGGAAACGAGCCTTGTGGCACAATTCCCCAGCGAAGAGCCAGACATTGTTCGAAGTGGAGCATACACCACATCGAGAATGTTATACTCCGAAGAATGTATGACTTGTTTTCGTCCATTTGCTCGCAGTAACCCTGCGGTGATCTCATCCTGAGAGGAGAAATATGAAAAAATTTGCCAAGCTCGCGCTCGTTGCAGCTACCGCAGTAATGGCTGCATCCGCTCAAGCCCAGTCCGTCCCCTATGAAAAGAAGGCCGTGAATGACAACTGGGGCAACGGTACGAGCGAGTACGTGTGGAAGAATGGCACGAACGAGCTCTGCTGGCGCGACAGCTCCTGGACCCCGGCTACCGCCAACGCCCTGTGCGACGGCGCCCTGGCCCCGGCCGCTGCTCCGGCACCGGCACCGGCACCGGTTGCTCCGCCGGTCGTCTCCAGCGAGAAGGTCACTTTCGCAGCTGACACCCTGTTCGACTTCGACAAGGCCGTCCTGAAGCCGGAAGGCAAGGCGAAGCTGGACGATCTGGTGTCGAAGCTGCAAGGCATCACCCTGGAAGTCATCATCGCCGTTGGCCACACCGACTCGTTCGGTTCGGACAAGTACAACGATCGCCTGTCGATCCGTCGTGCTGAATCGGTCAAGGCTTACCTGGTGAGCAAGGGCGTTGAAGCCAACCGCGTGTACACCGAAGGCAAGGGCAAGCGTCAGCTGAAGGTCGATGCGAAGTCGTGCAAGGGCACCCGCAAGGCACAGATCGCCTGCCAGCAGCCGAACCGTCGCGTGGAAGTCGAAGTGGTCGGCACCCGCAGCGCACGTTAATCGGATCCTTTCCGATGCAGAAAAGCCCAGCGCAAGCTGGGCTTTTTTTTTGGTACAGTTGGCCAGACCCCCTTCCCATCCGCCGGCTCAGGCACATTGCCCATCGCCGGCTCCGCACACCATGACGTCGCCTACGCAAGCCTTGCCGCCCTCCGCGGGCAACTCCGCCGGCCGGAACGCCGATCCCAAGGAAATCGATAAATTCAGCGAGCTGGCTCACCGCTGGTGGGATCCGAACAGCGAGTTCAAGCCACTGCATGACTTGAACCCGTTGCGCCTGGGCTGGATTGACGGCATTGCCGGGCTGGCCGGCAAGAAAGTAGTCGACATCGGCTGTGGCGGCGGCATCCTGTCCGAGAGCATGGCCCGGCTAGGCGCCCAGGTGCGCGGCATTGACCTGTCAAGCAAGGCCTTGCGCGTGGCCGACCTGCACAGTCTGGAATCCGGTGTTGCGATCACCTACGAGGAGATCGCCGCTGAAGCGCTGGCCGCTCGCGAACCGGGCAGCGTTGATGTCGTGACTTGCATGGAAATGCTCGAACATGTGCCCGACCCCGCGTCCATCGTCCAGGCCTGCGCCACCCTGGTTCGTCCCGGCGGCTATGTCTTCGTGTCCACCATCAATCGCAACCTGAAGGCCTACCTGATGGCCATCGTCGGCGCCGAGTACATTTTGCAGATGCTGCCGCGCGGTACGCACGACTATGAAAAGTTCATCACGCCTTCCGAACTCGCGCGCTTTGCCCGCAATGCCGGACTGGACCTCATCGAGGTATGCGGCATGAGCTACAACCCGCTCTCCCAGGTTTATTCGCTGGGCCGCGACACGGACGTGAACTACATGATGGCCTTCCGCCGGGTGGTCGAATGACGGCGGGGATCGACGCTGTATTTTTCGATCTGGACGGCACGCTGGCCGATACCGCACCAGACCTGGCCGCCGCGGCCAATCGCCTGGTGGTCGAGCATGGACGTTCGCCGGTCGCCTACGAAAAGCTGCGGCCGGTTGCATCGCACGGCGCGCGCGGACTGCTCGGCGCAGCGTTCGGCAAGCAACCCGACGACCCTGACTTCCCCGCTCTGCGCGACCTGTTTCTCGATTACTACGAAGCCGACATTGCCGTGCATACGCGTCTGTTCGACGGCATGTCTGACGTGCTGGAATCGCTGGAGGCCGCCGGCATCCGCTGGGGCATCGTCACCAACAAGATTGCGCGATTCACGGTGCCGCTCGTGGCTGCCATCGGGCTCGCGCCAAGGGCCTCCGCCGTTGTCAGCGGTGACACGACGCCCCATGCCAAACCTCATCCCGCCCCGCTGCTGCATGCCGCCGAACTGAGCGGCGTGGCGCCGCAACGATGCGTGTATGTGGGCGACGACTTACGCGACATCCAGGCAGGCAAAGCCGCAGGCATGCTCACCATCACCGCTGCCTACGGGTACTGCGGCGAAGGCGAGCCGCCGGAAACCTGGGGCGCCGACTACCTGGTGCGGCATCCGGCCGAGTTGATTCCGCTTCTCATCCCGGCCTGATCCGGAGTTCGCAAGCAAAAACGGAACCCGGCGCGGCAACTTCCGTCCAAACCGAGTACAATCCGTTCTTCTCATCACTGGGGCCGACCTGGTTTCGACGTGGGTTGCGAAGCAGTGGAGGGCATACCGAGGACCCGTCACCTCGTTAATCAATGGGAATGTAATAACTGCTAACGACGAACGTTACGCACTGGCAGCCTAAGGGCCGCCGTCCTCGCACTGGCTCGCTGACGGGCTAGGGTTCGCAAGAACCAGCGAGGTCATTTACGTCAGATAAGCCCCGTCGGTGTCACGACTGCAGGGACGAAAACCAAGTGACTCGCCATCGTAGAGCGTGTTCGTCCGCGATGCGGCGGTTAAATCAAATGACAGAACTAAGTATGTAGAACTCTCTGTGGAGGGCTTGCGGACGCGGGTTCGATTCCCGCCGGCTCCACCAGTATTTCCGAAACCCAGCCTTTGCCGGCTGGGTTTTTTCTTGGCCTTATGGGAGGCCGTCCGCCCCACGCCACGTGGGCGTCGCCGCTGCCACCCATTCCGGCGTCTACAATACCGTCCTGCAGTCTGCCCTGTAGCCTTGCCATGTCCGACTATCCCCGCTTCACTATCAACCGCGCCCTGGTGGCGATCGTTCCGGAGCAGCCGTTTCTGGACTGGATCCAGGCCGTCGATCCGGAGCCTGTCCCAAACCTGACGCTGGAACATATACGGGAAGACCAAAGCGTTTTCCTGCTGCCCGAGGAACTGGCGGACACGACCGACAATGCCAGGCATTGGGTGGAAAAACGCTGGCGTGGCTTCTTCGAGTTCATGCTCGCCGAGTGGTTCGACGAGTCGCTGTGGCCAGCGCAACTGTCGCTGGAAATGTTCCGCGACTGGTTCAGCATTCACTACCACTCGACCGTCTTCGACATGGTCGCGGATACCCCGCTGATGCACGACGACCAGTACGACGACGAGGACGGCGAGGAACTGCTGCATTGATGCAGCAGTTCCTGACAGCGCAAGCTCAGAGGAAGCGATCGAGTATCTTGCGGCTGTGACGATCCAGCGCCATCAGGTCGCGGATCAGGTAGTGGATGCCATGGCTGTCTGAAATCAGCAGCGTGCTGCCGGCCAGGCGGCGGATATCTTCCTCGCCGCGCAGCACCAGCGTGGTCTGTCCGCGGTCGGTCTGCACGGTCCACTCGCTCGGCGTAGCGAACGTGGAGACGCTGACGATGCGCTGGATCTCCGGCATGAATTCGCGCGCGGCCAGCTCTTCTTCCACCAGGGCACGCTGCGGTCCCGAGAGCCCATCGAGCCGCGGAACCCAGGCCAGCTCGCGGCCGTCCGTGCTCATCATGCCGATGCCGTCATCGGGCGCGCCGATCGGGAAGGCGCGCACCGGTACCACGCCCTCGTGCGCCGTGCCGTTGCCAAGCGTCAGCACCAGCTTGCCGAAAGCGTTGCGGGTCAGCGTGAATTCCGTATCGGGAATTTCGCCAGCGATAAGGTTGGCATCATTAAGCATTGGCGGTCTCCGTGCCTAGCAGGGCATCCTCGTCGGCCGGCTCGTCCTCGGTATCGACGTTGCGGGCCTGTGCCTGGTACAGCTTGTAGTAGGCCCCTTCGCGCGCGAGCAACTCGTCGTGGCCACCCACTTCGACAATCTGTCCGCGGTCCATCACCACCAGGCGATCGGCCTTGCGCAGCGTGGACAGACGATGCGCGATGGCGATCGTGGTGCGCCCCTGGACCAGGTTATCGAGCGCCTTCTGGATTTCCTTTTCGGTCTGCGTATCCACCGACGACGTGGCCTCGTCCATGATCAGGATGCGCGGATTGATCAGCAGCGCGCGCGCAATCGAGATGCGCTGGCGCTCGCCGCCGGACAGCGCCTGGCCCCGCTCGCCGACGAGCGAGTCGTAGCCGTGCGGCAGCCGCAGGATGAATTCGTGCGCATGCGCGGCGCGCGCGGCCGCGACAATCTCCTCGCGCGTCGCGCCAGGCTTGCCGTATGCGATGTTCTCGGCGATGGTGCCGAAGAACAGGAACGGCTCCTGCAGCACCAGGCCGATATGGCGGCGGTACTCCGAAACCGGCAACGAACGGATGTCGATACCATCGACGCGGATCGCACCTTCGGACACGTCATAGAAGCGGCAGATCAGGTTGACCAGCGTACTCTTGCCCGAGCCGCTGTGCCCGACCAGCCCGATCATCTCGCCCGGCGCGATCGACAGGTCCAGGCCGCGGATCACCGCGCGGTTGCCATAGCGGAAACCAAGGTCGCGCATCTCGATGGCGCCCTCGACCTTCTCCAGCTTCGCCGGGCGCACAGGCTCGGGCACGCTCGAGACGTGGTCGAGAATATCGAAGATGCGCTTGGCGCCGGCCGCCGCCTTCTGCGTGACCGACACAATCCGGCTCATCGAATCGAGCCGCGTATAGAAGCGGCTGATATAGGTCAGGAAGGCCACCAGCACACCGACCGTGATGGCGCTGTGCGACACCTGCCAGATACCGAACACCCACACCACCAGCAGGCCGATTTCCGTGAGCAGCGTCACGGTCGGCGTGAACAGCGACCACACCGCATTCACGCGATCGTTGATCGCGAGGTTGTGCTTGTTGGCTTCGCGGAAACGGGCCACTTCACGCTTTTCCTGCGCGAAGGCCTTGACCACGCGGATACCGGGAATGGTGTCGGCCAGCACATTGGTGATCTCCGACCAGATCCGGTCGATCTTCTCGAAGCCGTGGCGCAACCGGTCGCGCACCAGGTGGATCATCCATGCTATGAACGGCAGTGGCACCAGCGTCACGAGCGCGAGCCAGGGGTTGATCGACACCAGGATCACCGCCGTCATCACGATCATCAGCACGTCGGTGGCAAAGTCCAGCAAGTGCAGCGACAGGAAGACGCAGATGCGATCGCTCTCCGAGCCGATGCGCGCCATCAGGTCGCCCGTGCGCTTGCCGCCGAAATATTCCAGCGACAGCTTCAGCAGGTGTTCGTAGGTGGTGGTGCGCAGGTCCGCGCCGATGCGCTCGGACACGCGCGCCAGCAGGTAGGTGCGCGCCCAGCCCAGGCTCCACGCCACCAGCGCCGCGCCCAGCAGTCCCGCCAGGTACAGGCGCACGAGGCCATAGTCGATCGGCACCCCGTTCTGGAACGGGATCAGCACCTTGTCCATCAGCGGCATGGTCAGGTACGGCGGCACCAGCGTAGCCGCCGTGGACAGCAGCGTCAGGAGGAAGCCTGCCAGCAGTTCCCAGCGGTACGGGCGCGCAAAGCGCCACAGGCGCAGCAGCGCCCACGTCGACGGCGGGGTCTCCACCTCGCGGCTGCATTGCGGGCACTGCTCCTCGCCGGGCGGCAGCGGGGCCTTGCAGATGGGGCACAGCACTTCGCCGGCACCCTGTGGTGCACCGGCAACAGGCGCATCGCGACGCGCCTCGAACTGATCGACGAGCCGCAGCGCAGCAGGATTGTAACCAAGCGTGTAGTGCCAGCTCGCCAGGCGCGCCGTGGCACTGCCTAGTTCGAGCGTCCCGACGCCCGCATGGTCGGTGTGCGACAGGCGCAGGCCAGGCTCGATGGCCCATTCCCGCACACTTTTTTCACCGGGAGCACTGGCCAGAAGCCGCTGGTCCGTCACAACCAGCCACCCTTGGGTAAAATGCAGCCTCGCGTCGAGGTCGAGTTCCAGCCCGGCCAGGATGGTCTCGCCGGGGCGGAGCACCGCACCGGCTGCAGCCCGCCAGGGCTCGTCCGGGACGCGGCTTTGAGAGACGGGCAGGGAGGATTGGGTCATTGTCGGCGCGCCTTGCAGCGTCCAGCGGAAACGGACATAACTTGAAACAATTTAGAATGGCCGCACACTGGCGGCCCGCGATTTTGCCCGCAAGTATACATAACGCAAACCAGCGGGTGCCCTGATGCATTGCACAATCGGATGTCAGCTAAAGAAGTCAACCTGACGTATGCTGTAACGTTATTGAAAGGTTAGGCTTCATTTCTCGGGCGGTTCCGCCCATTGCCTCAAGCTAAATCAATGAAAAAGAAGGACATTGAGATTTTCGATGTCATGTCGCTGCGCGGCCCGAATATGTGGACATATCGGCCCGTGCTGGAGGCGTGGGTCGATATCGGGGAGCTGGAGGATTTTCCCTCCAACACGATTCCGGGGTTTTACGAACGCCTGTCGGCATGGCTGCCCACGCTGATCGAGCATCGCTGCAGCATTGGCGAGCGCGGCGGCTTCCTGCAGCGCCTCAAGGAAGGCACTTGGCCGGGCCACATCCTGGAACACGTGACGCTTGAGCTGCAGAACCTGGCTGGCATGCCCGGCGGATTTGGCAAGGCCCGCGAGACCCCGATCCGCGGCGTCTACAAGGTGATCGTGCGCGCCTGGCACGAAGAAGTCACGCGCGCCGCCCTGTTCAGCGCACGCGACCTGGTCATGGCCGCGATCGAGGACCGCCCCTTCGACGTGCCCGCCGCCGTCGACAACCTGCGCCGCCTGGTCGATGAGCACTGCCTGGGCCCGAGCACGGCCTGCATCGTCGATGCCGCCGACGACCGCGACATCCCATCCATCCGCCTGTCCGACGGCAACCTGGTGCAGCTTGGCTACGGTGCGCGCCAGCGCCGCATCTGGACGGCCGAGACCGACCGCACCAGCGCCATCGCCGAAAGCATCTCGCGCGACAAGGACCTGACCAAGAGCCTGCTGGAATCGTGCGGCGTGCCGGTGCCGGAAGGCCGCATGGTCGAGTCGCCGGAAGATGCCTGGGAAGCCGCCGAGGACATCGGCGTGCCGGTGGTGGTCAAGCCGTACGACGGCAACCATGGCCGCGGCGTCTTCACCAACCTGGTGACGCGCGAGGAAGTCGAGACCGCCTACGCGGTGGCCATCGAGGAAGGCAACGGCGTGATCGTCGAGCGCTTCATCCCCGGCAACGAGCACCGCCTGCTGGTCGTGGGCGGCCGCATGGTCGCCGCCGCGATGGGCGAGACCGCCAGCGTGGTCGGCGACGGCAAGTCCACCATCGAGGAACTGATCGAGCTGCAGATCAATTCGGATCCGCGCCGCGGCACCACCGAAGACCATCCGCTGAACCGCGTCCGGCTGGACTCCGCCGCGCGCCTGGAGCTCAAGCGCCAGGGCATGGATGGCACCTCGGTACCCGCCGAAGGCAGGACCGTGCTGATCCAGCGCACCGGCAACGTGGCATTCGATGTCACGGACCGCGTGCACCCCAGCGTGGCCGCGCATGCAGCGCTGGCCGCGCGCGTGGTCGGCCTGGATATCGCAGGCGTGGACCTGGTGGCCGAGGACATCTCGCGCCCGCTGTCCGAGCAACGCGGTGCCATCGTGGAAGTCAATGCAGGCCCTGGCCTGCTCATGCACCTCAAGCCGGCGGAAGGCACGCCGCGCCCCGTGGGCCGCGCCATCGTCGACCACCTCTTCCCCGAGGCCGACGACACCAACCCCGGCCGCATCCCGGTGGTCGGCATTACCGGCACCAACGGCAAGACCGTGGTGGCCAAGCTGGTCGCCCGCCTGCTGCAGCTGTCGGGCAAGCACACCGGTCTCGCCTGCAGCGACGGCCTGTTCCTGGACCGCCGCCTGGTGCAGGCCGGCGACCGCGCCAACTGGGACGCGGGCCATCGCATCCTGATGAACCGCGCGGTGGAAGCCGCCGTGTTCGAGAACGACAGCGGCTCCATCCTCTCCGAAGGCCTGGTCTATGACCGCTGCCAGGTCGGCGTGGTCACCAACTTCGATGCGCCCGACCACATGGGCGACTACTACGTCGAAGACGAGGACCGCATGTTCAACGTACTGCGCACCCAGGTGGACGTGGTGCTCAAGAACGGCGCCGCCGTGCTCAACGCGCGCGACGAACGCGTGGTGGAAATGGCCGAGCTGTCGGACGGCGACGTGATCTTCTTCGGCCTGACGGCCGAACTGCCGGCCATCGTCGCGCATCGTGCCAACGGCAAGCGCGCCGTGTTCGTGCGCGACGGCAAGGTGGTTCTGGCCACCGGCAACAGCGAAACGCCGCTGGCCGATGTGGCTGCCATTCCGCTGACCTATGCCGGCCGCGTCTCGTTCCAGGTGGAAAACGTGCTGGCGGCCGTCGCCACGGGTTGGGCGCTGGGTATCTCCAATGACCTGATCCGCGCCGGCATCGTGACCTTCGACGTGGGCCAGGTCGACGTGCCGGGCCGCTTCACGCTGTTCGAGCGCAACGGCGCCATCGTGGTCGTGGACGATGCGCACAACGCCCCTGCGCTGGAGGCCCTGGCCGCCGCGCTGGACCGCTTCCCGGCCGAACGCCGCATGATCGTCTACGGCGCTGGCGTGCAGCGCCGCGACGAAGACATGGTCCGCCAAGGCAAGGTCCTGGGCGCCACCTTCGACCGCGTGTTCCTGTGCGAAGACCGGAGCGTCAAGCGCGCGCTGCCCGACGCAGAAGCCCGCGCCCTGCTCAAGCAAGGGCTCTACGAGGGACGCCGCGTCACCAAGATCATCGACGAAGGCACGCGCCGCGACGCCATCGAGACCGCGCTCGGCCAGTTGGTGGCCGGCGACCTGCTGGTCCTGCAGTGCGACGAAAGCGCCACCGCCGCCACCGTCGACCGCGTGCACCAGTGGATGGGCCAGCCCCCGCGCCGCGCCTGACGGCCCGAAGAAGAACGGATACCAGATCTATGGAAGTCTCTCGCATCCGGGCCCTGCGCGGCCCGAACCTGTGGTGCCGCCACACCGCCATCGAGGCG
The DNA here is from genome assembly GCF_057798915.1 of Cupriavidus sp. 22TCCZM01-5. Taxonomy (NCBI): domain Bacteria; kingdom Pseudomonadati; phylum Pseudomonadota; class Betaproteobacteria; order Burkholderiales; family Burkholderiaceae; genus Cupriavidus; species Cupriavidus sp. 22TCCZM01-5. Next base: position 148,018 of record NZ_JBYOJR010000004.1, on the reverse strand, counting down.
ATCGTGGCCTGCCCGGAACCATCGGACATGGTTGCCGCCTTGCCCGGCTTTGAAGACCGCCTGCGCGCGCGCTTTCCCGATATTGGGCCGCTGCATCCGGACGAGGAAGCTGGCGAGCTGTCGCTCGCGCACGTGCTGGAAGGCGCCACGCTGCGCCTGCAGGCCGCGGCCGGCTGCCCGGTCACGTTCAGCCGCACGGCGCAGACCGTCGAGCCCGGCACCTACCAGGTGATCGTGCAGTACAGCGAGGAAGAAGTCGGCCGCCTGGCGTTCGAGCTGGCGCAGGCGCTGTGCCTGGCCGCACGCGACGACGCGCCGTTCGACCTGGACGACGCGCTGCACAGCCTGCGCGAACTCGATGAAGACGTGCGCCTCGGGCCGAGCACGGGCTCCATCGTCTACGCCGCCGTGGCGCGCGGCATTCCGTACCGCCGCCTGACGCAGGGTTCGATGGTGCAGTTTGGCTGGGGCAGCAAGCAGCGCCGCATCCAGGCCGCCGAAACCAGCGCCACCAGCGCCGTGGCCGAATCGATCGCGCAGGACAAGGAACTGACCAAGAGCCTGCTCCATGCCGCCGGCGTGCCGGTACCGCTCGGCCGCTCGGTGCGCAGCGCCGAGCAAGCCTGGGAAGCCGCGCAGGAGATCGACGCCCCCGTGGTGGTGAAGCCGCGCGACGGCAACCAGGGCAAGGGCGTGGCCGTGCGCATCCGCACGCGCGAAGAAGTGATGACGGCCTATGAAGTCGCTTCGGACATCAGCTCGGACGTGATCGTCGAGCGCTATATTCCGGGTCACGACTTCCGCCTGCTGGTGGTCGGCAAGCATCTGGTCGCGGCGGCACGCCGCGATCCGCCGCAAGTCATCGGCGATGGCTCGCATACCGTGCGCCAGCTGGTCGAGGAAGTGAACCGCGACCCGCGCCGCGGCGAAGGCCATGCGACCTCGCTGACCAAGATCCGCTTTGACGACATTGCCCTGGCCGTGCTGGCCAAGCAGGGCCTGACGGCGGAGTCCGTGCCGCCCAAGGGCACGCGCGTGGTCCTGCGCAACAACGCCAACCTGTCGACCGGCGGCAGCGCGACCGACGTGACCGACGACGTCCATCCGGACATCGCCGCGCGCGCCGTGGCCGCCGCGCAGATGGTCGGCCTGGACATCGCCGGCGTGGATGCCGTGTGCGAGACCGTGCTCAAGCCGTTCGAGGAACAGGCTGGCGGCATCGTCGAAGTCAACGCCGCGCCGGGCCTGCGCATGCACCTGCAGCCTTCGTACGGCAAGGGCCGCGCGGTTGGCGAAGCCATCGTATCGACCATGTTCGCCGACGGCGACGATGGCCGCATTCCGGTGGTGGCGGTGTCGGGCACCAACGGCAAGACCACCACGGTCCGCCTGATCACCCACATCATGGCCACCAGCGGCCTGCGCATGGGCATGACCGGCACCGACGGCGTGTATATCCGTGGCGAACGCATCGACACCGGCGACTGCAGCGGCCCGCGCAGCGCGCGCAACGTGCTGCTGCACCCGGACGTGGACGCTGCCGTGTTCGAGACTGCGCGCGGCGGCCTGCTGCGTGAAGGCCTGGCCTTCGACCGCTGCGATGTGGCCGTGGTGACCAACGTCGGCGAAGGCGACCACCTGGGCCTGTCCTACATCAGCACGGTGGAAGACCTGGCCGTGCTCAAGAGCGTAATCGTGCAGAACGTGGCGCCGCACGGCATGGCCGTACTCAACGCCGCGGACCCGATGGTGGTTCCCATGGCCGACGCCTGCCCGGGCTCGGTGACGTTCTTCGCGCATGATCCGGGCCAGCCGGCCATGGCCACGCACCGTGCGCAGGGCAAGCGCGTGGTATTCGTCGACGGCGACCACATCGTTGCCTCCGAAGGCGACACCGAGGTGCGCTTCGCGCTGGCCGAGATCCCGCTGACGCGCAACGGCACGATCGGCTTCCAGGTGGAGAACGCCATGTCGTCGATCGCCGCGGCTTGGGCGCTCGGCATCGACTGGAGCATCGTTCGCCGCGGCCTGGCGACCTTCGTCAACGATGCGCAGACGGCCCCGGGCCGCTTCAACGTGTTCGACTACAAGGGCGCCACGCTGATTGCCGACTACGGCCACAACCCGGACGCCATCCAGGCGCTATGCAATGCCGTGCAGACCATGCCGGCCACGCGCCGCATGGTGGTGATCAGCGGCGCCGGCGATCGCCGCGACGACGATATCCGCAAGCAGACCCAGATCCTTGGCGGGGTCTTCGACGAGGTCATCCTGTACCAGGACCAGTGCCAGCGTGGCCGCGCGGACGGCGAAGTGCTCGCCCTGCTGCGCGAGGGCCTGCAAGGCGCCACGCGCGCCAGCAAGATCGACGAGATCCGTGGCGAGTTCCTGGCCATCGACACCTCGCTGTCGCGGCTGCAGGCTGGTGAACTGTGCCTGATCCTGGTGGATCAGGTCGATGAAGCGCTGGCGCACATTGCCAGCCGCGTCGCGCAGGGTTAAGCAGGCGGCTCAGTCATGCGAAGAAGGGCCAGCCCGAATGGGCTGGCCCTTTTTGTTTGCCGAATCGGTGCTCAGTGTCGCCCCGGCAACGACAAGCGGCGCTCCAGCATATGCTGCAGCCCCGAAAGCCCGGTGCTGAGCACCCAGTAGATCGCCGCCACCGAAAGGTATAGCGGCAATGGCTGGTATGTGGCCGCGATGACCTCCTGCGCCGTGCGCAGCAACTCCGTCACGGTAATGACCGACACCAGCGAGGTGTCCTTGATCAGGCTGATCAGGCTGTTGGAAAGACTCGGCACCGCCAGGCGCAGCGCCTGCGGTCCCACCACATAGCGCAGCGTCTGCCCGGGCGTCAGGCCAAGGCTGTACGCGGCCAGCCACTGGCCACGCGAGATGCCGAGAATCGCGCCGCGCATGCTCTCCGAAAGATAAGCCCCCACATTGAGGCTAAGCGTCAGCACGCCGGCGGGCGTCGGCTCCAGCGCGATGCCGACGCCCGGCAAGCCGTAGTAGACGACAAAGATCTGCACCAGCAGCGGCGTACCGCGCATGATGCTGACGTACCCACGCGCGATGCCCTTGAGGAAGGCGCTGTGGCTGATGCCCATCAGCGCCACCACCGTGCCCAGCACCAGCCCGAAGGCCATCGACCACAGTGCGAACTTGATGGTCAGCAGCGTGCCCTGCAGCAGCACGGGCAAGGAATCGGATACGAGCTGGAGAGCGGACATTTGGGGGAGGCAGAAGGAAATGCACGCATCGTAGCGGCCTGCCGGGATGTGCGCAAACCCCGCGCGGCCTTCGGCCGGGCGGGGTACGGGTTACAGGCAGAAGCTGCTTACTTGCCGGGCTTGGTCACGTCCGAGCCAAACCACTTCACCGACAGCTTGGTCAGCGTGCCGTCCTTGCGCAGGTCGTCCAGCGCATGGTCGATGGCCTGGGCGAACTTCGGGTTGTCCTTGCGGAACGGAATGGCAACTTCGGCATTGGCGCCCGGCACCACCGCGCCGGGGCGCAGCGGCAGGTTGGCGGTCTTGATCAGGTAGTTCACCATCAGCCGGTCATTGAGCGCGGCATCGACGCGCTGCGCGGCCAGGTCGCGCAGATACTCGGGCGCGCCGGGATAGGTCTTGACGTCGATGCCCGGCACCGACTTGGCCAGATCGTTGTAGTTGCTGCCCAGGCTCACGCCAAGCTTGTGGCCCTTCAGTTCTTCCAGCGACTTGAACTCGCGCTTGTCATCCTTGCGCTGGATGAGCTGGGCGGCGGAATAGACGTAGGGCGTGGAGAAGTCCAGCACCTGCTTGCGCTGCGGCGTCACCGAGACCTGGTTGACGATCACATCGAACTTGCCCGCCTGCAGGCCGGCAATGATGCCGCTCCATTCGGTCGTGACAAATTCCGGCTTCACCCCGAGCTTGGCGGCGACGGCACGCGCCACATCCACGTCAAAGCCATCGAGCTCGTTCTTGGGACCGCGGAAGCCGAACGGCGGATAGGTGCCTTCCAGGCCAACCTTCAGCACGCCGGCCTGCTTGACGCTATCGAGCAGGTCCGCGGCGCTGGCCGCGGTGCCAGTCAGGCCGGCAGCGCCGGCAATCAGCGAGGCAGCCAGCAGGGATTTGAGCCAGCCATGACGAATCGAGCGCATATGTTCTCCAGTGGGATGCGGAATGGCCGGCGGTCTCTCATGAAGACCTGCCGGCCGCTTGTGCTGCTATGAGCCTATATCGGCCTCAACACTACCGCAAACACTATCGATTTAGAAATAACGATTCATCATGGCTATATAACCGCCAGCGCACCTCTTACTGGAATGCCTTGTCGTTCGGCGCGGCAAACAGCGCCTTCATGTCGGCGGACAGCGGGTAATTCATGTTGATGCCGCGCGGCGGGATCGGCGACATGAACCACTTGTTGTACAGCTTCTCGGCCCGGCCGCTGGTCATCAGGTCGGCCACCACGCCGTCGGCCAGTTTCTTGAACGACGGGTCGTCCTTGCGGAACATGCAGGCGTAGTTCTCGGTCTGCAATGGCGCGCCCACCACGACCCAGTCTCCCGCGCTCTTGGCCTTGGTGCGTTCGCCGTACAGCAGCGGCTCGTCCATGACAAAGGCCGCGGCACGGCCGCTTTCCAGGATCAGGAACGACTGGCCGTGATCCTTGGTGCTGATCAGGTTCATGTTCATGGCCTTCTCGCCGTTCATCTTGACCAGCAGACGCTCGCCGGTGGTGCCGGCAGTGGTAACCACATTGCGGTCCTTGAGGTCGCTGAACTCCTTCACGCCCGAATCCTTCTTCGTCAGCATCTTGATGCCGTACACGAACAGGCTGTTCGAGAACGCCACCTGCTTCTGCCGTTCAAGGTTGTTGGTGGTGCTGCCGCACTCGATGTCGATGGTGCCGTTCTGTACCAGCGGAATGCGGTTCTGCGAGGTAATCGGCGTGAGCCTGACCTGCAGGTTCGGCATCTTGAGATCGCTCTTCACCTTGTCGACGATCTGCAGCAGGATCTCGTGCGAGTAGCCCATCACCTCCTTGCCGTCGGTGTACGAGAACGGGATCGACGACTCGCGGTAGCCGAGCGAGATCACCCCGCTCTCCTTGATCTTGCGCAGCGTATCGCCATCGGCGGCACAGGCCGACGTCGCGGCGAATGTGCTGACCAGGCTGAGGGCGACGGCTGCGAGCAGGTGCAAGGGAACCCGGTTGCGGCAAGTGTGCGATTGCTTCATGTTGGCGCTCCTTCTGTTGAGGGTGCTTGTTGATCGAGGCATTTCGTCGGAACCACGTACTGCAAGACGCTGCCGTGCGGCTATGCGCGCGCGGCGGAAAATTCCTCTGCGTTGACGGCTGGCGTGCGGCCGGCGAGCCGGTCGGCCAGCAGGCCCGCGCTGCCCATGGCAAGCGTGAAGCCCAGCGCGCCATGCCCGAGATTGAGCCACAGGCCGCGCACCCGCGATGGACCGACCATCGGCAAGCCGTCCGGCGTGGCAGGCCGCAGTCCCGCCCAGGGCTGCAGCTGCGCCAGCGGGATATCGGGCACGATACCGTCAAACAGTGCACGCGTCTGCGACACCAGCGTGCCGACGCGCTCCGGATCGATACGCGCGCCTCCGCGCACCAGGTCGGCCATGCCGGCAACGCGCAGCGTATTGCCGATGCGCGCATAGACGATCTTGTTGGCGAAATCCGTGATGCTGATATGCGGTGCGCGCGCGCTGCCCGACAGCGGCACGGTAATGCTATATCCCTTCAGCGGCCACAGCATCGGACGCACGTCCAGCGGGCGCAGCAGCGGCACGCTGCCGATGCCGCCGGCCACCACCACGGCATCGGCCGGCACCACTCCGGAAGCCGTTTGCACACCGGCAATGCGATCCCCTTCCCGCACCAATCCCTGCACGATGGTACCGAAGCGCATCGACACGCCGGGCCGCTGCTGCAGCAACCGTGCCAGCGACAGGCAGAAGCGGTGGCAGTCGCCCACTTCCTCGCTCGGCGTATAGATCGCGCCGGCAATCTCGTTGCGGATGCCCTGCAGCGCGGGCTCCAGCGCCACGCAAGCCTCCCGGTCCAGCGCCTGCTGCTCGCAGCCCAGGCTGGCCTGATAGTCAAGCAGGCGCCGCGCCGACTCGAACGCGGCGCCATCGCGGTGCACAATCAGTTTGCCGCGCCGCGCAAAATCGAAGTCCGTCCCCGCTCCGGCCTTGCCGCCTTCGCTGGCCACGAACGCCTGCATCAGGTCGCGCGAGTAGAACGCCAGGCGCAGCAGCTTGCGCGTGGTGGCCTCGCTGGTGGCGGCGTTGCATGCGCGCATGAACGCGGCCAGCCAGCGCCACTGCGCCGGGTCCGCCACGGGCCGGAAGCGCATGGGCGAATCGTGGCGCAGGAGCCAGCCCGGCACCTTGCCCATCACGCCCGGCCCGGCCAGCGGCGCCACGTAGCTGTAGCTGAGCTGGCCGCCGTTGGCGAAGCTGGTTTCCTCGCCGGGGCCGTCATGCCGCTCGAGCACGGTCACTTCGTGGCCATCCCGTGCCAGGCGCCAGGCGCTGGTCATACCGACCACACCGGCGCCCACGATCACTACCCGCATTGCCATCCTTCTCGCTTCCGATCCGATGGCAGCAGCGTAATCGAGCGCACGCGGCTTGCCCAATGCCAATACGTGCCAGAATATGTCTTCAGGCTATAGGCCGCCACGCACCAGCATTGCCACCATGCGATTGCGCCAGATCGAAGTCTTCCGCGCCATCATGCTGACCGGTACGGTCAGCGAGGCCGCGCGCCTGCTCCACGTCTCGCAGCCCGTGGTCACGCGCGTGCTGCAGCATGCCGAGGCCTCGCTCGGCTTCCGGCTGTTCGAACGCGTGCGCGGCCGCCTGCAGGCCACGCCCGAGGCCACCGCGCTGTACGGCGATGTCGAAAGGCTATATGGCGAGATCGAGCGCGTGCGGCGCGTATCGGAAAGCCTGCGTCACAAGGGCGCCGGGCGCCTGCGCGTGGCCGCCACGCCAAGCCTGGCCGGCCCGCTGCTGGTGCCGGCGGTGCGCGGCTTCTGCGCGCGCTACCCCGACACCCAGGTGCAGGTGCTGACCCACCATACCGACGAGATCGTCGACGCGCTGCTCGCCAACCAGATCGACCTGGGTTTCGCTTTTTCGCCGCCGCGCCATGAAGCCATCACCTCCGAGCCGGTGGCTGCCGGGCATATGCTGCTTGCGGTACCGCGCGGCCAGCCCTTGCCCGCCGGCGGCCGGCGCCAGGTGGTGCCCATGCGCAAGCTGATGGAGCGGCCCTTCATCGGCTATGACGACAACAGTTCGCTCGGCCTGCTGGTGCGCCAGACGCTGGCGCGGCATGCGCTGGAGCCGCGCTCCACGCTGGAAGTCCAGACCTACTCGCTGGCACTGTCGCTGGTGGAAGCCGGCCTGGGCATGGCCCTGCTGGACCAGTACACGGCGCTTAGCACCAGCCCCGGCCGCGTCTCGCTTCATGCCGTGCAGCCTGCCCTGCCGTTCGAAATACAGTTGCTGCGCGCGAGCCACCGCGCCGCGTCAAGCCTGGTGGACGACATGCGCGCGCAGTTCGCGCAGGCCGCCGCGGCTCTCGCCGCCACCCTGCCCGAGCGGCTCGAAACTCCCGTTGCCAGCTTCGACGCCACTATGGCTGCCACCGCCCGGGGGCGCGATTGATTGACAGCCTCGCGCGGCCTGCACCATCATCAAGGCGCCCGAACGGCGCCTGCATCCAGCCATGTTCGTACTGACCCTGCTCCTCCTGATCCTGATCAGTGCCTTCTTCTCGATTTCCGAGATCGCGCTGACCGCCGCCCGCCGCACCAAGCTGCAGACCCTGTCCGAACGCGGCGACCGCCGCGCCACCAAGGTGCTGCTGCTCAAGGAAGAGCCCGGAAACTTCTTCACGATCGTGCAGATCGGCGTGAACAGTGTCGCGATCCTGGCCGGTATCCTCGGTGAAAAACATGTCTCGGACCTGGTATTCGCGGGGCTGTCACCCTATATGGACGCCGGCATCGCGCAGCGCGTCGCGAACATCGGCTCGTTCCTGATCGTCACACTGCTGTTCATCCAGTTTGCCGACCTGATCCCCAAGCGCATCGCCATGTCCTTTCCCGAGGCATGCGCGCTCGCGGTGATCGATCCCATCCTGACGTTGCTGCGCGTGCTCAAGCCGCTGGTCTTCGTGTTCAACGCCGCGGCCGATGCGACCCTGCGGCTGTTTGGCCTGCCGACCAAGACCGTCGAGCAGATCACCACCGAGGATATCGCCGCCATGGTCGACGCCGGCGCCGAAGCCGGCGTGCTGCTCAAGCATGAGATCCACCTGATCGAGAACGTGTTCGAACTGGACTCCAAGAACGTCACGGCGATCATGACGCCGCGCGACGACGTGGTCTACCTGAGCCTGGACGAGACCGCCGACAGCGTGCGGCGCAAGCTCGTCAACCAGCCGCACGCGCAGTATCCGGTATGCGGCCACGATCTCGACGACGTGCAGGGCTACATCGCCTCCAAGGACATCCTGCAATTGCTGCTGGCCGACGAGAGCGCGACGGTGATCGGCAATATCGGCAAGCACCACGACAAGAACGTGCTGGTGATTCCCGACACGCTGACATTGTCCGAAGCGCTGACGCGCTTTCGCGAAATGCACGAGAACTTTGCCGTGGTGATGAACGAGTACGGCATCGTGGTCGGCATCGTCACGCTCGACGATATCGTCGGCGCCCTGATGGGGGACATCCTCTATTCGAGCGAAGACGAGCAGATCGTGCGGCGCGACGACAGCTCGTGGCTGGTGGATGGACTCACGCCGCTGGTCGACCTGAAGAAGGCGCTGGAGATCGACTCGCTGCCCGGTGAAGACTACGTCGATACGGTGGCCGGGCTGGTGATCTACGCGCTCAAGCGCATTCCGAAGAAGTCGGAATCGATCACCGTGGCGGGCTTCCGCTTTGAGGTGCTGGACATCGACCATCACAAGATCGATCAGCTTCTGGTGTCGCGCCTGCCGGTCGGGACAACGGAAGCGCCGGAGGAACAGGCGCCGCAACCGGGTCGCTGAGCGCGCCCGCCCGCCGGTACTGCCCGATCCTGTCCGGCAGTCGAAATGCAATCAGATAACCGGCAGCCGCCACGACCGTAGCCGCGGCGATCGCGCCCAGCTGCCACGCCGGTAGCCGCGCGGGAACGTGCAGCATGACATAGGCCGTACCGAGCAAGGTGATCCACGCAAGACCCAGTGCAAATCCGGCCGCCACGTCGGAGAACCAGTGCATGCCCAGGTACAGTCGCGACAGGCCGATCGCCGTCACCGCAACGGTTGTCAGCGCGAGCACCGGCACGCGCACGCGCCATGGCTGGCGCAGGCAGACCAGCAAGGCGAGAAAGCCATAGGTAACCATGCTGCTGGTGGCATGGCCGCTCGGGAACGAGTAGGACTCCAGTCCGCTGTAGATGCTGGCCGGACGATGGCGCTGCAAGCCGAACTTGAGCGCCATCACGCAGGCGCGCGCACCGAGCAGAGCGATGGCCCAGTACGCCGCGGCGGCCCACGCGCGCCGCCACGCCAGCCAGGCGAAGACCACGACGCCCACCGCTACCGAGATTCGAGCGCCGCCCAGCTCGGTGACGGCAATCATGGCGACATCGAGCCAGTCTTGCCGCGCCGCGCGCAGCTGGCCGAATACCGCATGGTCCAGCGCGACGATACCGTGCCCTTCTGCAATCCCATCGACCAGCCAGAGCAGCGCGCCGCCGCAGGCCAGCAGGATCGCGCCTGCGGCGGCAACGAGCAGCAACTCGGCTGCATCGCGCTCCAGCATGCGCAGCGTCATGGCACCCAGCCGCGACGGGCGGCCACCCGCGTCGGCGGTGCGCCTGGACAATGCCGCCACGCCTGCGGCACGCCACGCATCGAGCCGGCTCACCAACGGCCGAAGGATGATGAGCAACAGCGGAATCAGCCAGAACAGAAGCACGGCCGCCAGCGCGAACAGCGCCAGCACGCCCAGCGCGTTGGCGGGCATCACCATGGCCGCACTTGCCTCGTGCATGTATTCAGCCGCCGGCAACGCGCGCAATGTTGGCGCGCGCCGGTGCCTCGCAGTCGGCGAAGGCGTCGGTGCCGAATAGCCGCGGACGCTGCGCGAGCGTGGACAGGAAGGTAGCGCGGCGTTCGCGGAAGGCCTGCATCAGCGGCTCGTCCGCAAGCCCGGTTTGCGCCGCCAGCAACGCACGGTTCTCTTCGAAGACGGCAAGGCTGTATGCGTCGAAGTCTGCCGCTGGCACGGCGAGCCGATAAAGGTCCAGATCGAGCACCAGCGCCGAGTCAGCGACCGTGGCCTCGTGCGTGCGCGTATCCAGCACGATCTGCGCGGCAAGCGCGATGGTGGCGGCATCGACGCCCGGCGCCATGGTCGGGATCAGCGCGGCGGACGCGGCCTCGTTGTGTTCGCAGCCGGGGACATACACGGCGTCATGGAACAGCACCGCCAGCGCCTGGGCAGGATTCAGCGCCACGCCCCGCACCTGTGCCTGTTCGAACATCTCGAGCACATGGCGGCGATCGTGATAGTGCCGGTATGGCGCGTCATACTGCGCCAGCACTTCGAGGACTGCCTTGCGCGGCAGGAAATCGAGGCAGGCCAGCGCAGCCGGCCAGTCCGGCGCAAAGCGCGGTACCGTGCCTTGCGTGGTGGCCACGGGCTCGGTGAAGACCTCCGCGGTACGCACCCACAGCAGGGAACGATCACGCATCGCTTGATAGACCACCACCGGCGACAGGTCGGCCTCGAACCGGCCCACGCCGACCACGGCATAGGCGCCACCCTTGTAGTGCCGGTACGGCATGCCGGGAACCAGGCCGGCATCGCGAGGCAGTTCGTCGGGATCGCCCTGGAAGCGCGGCGGTTCGGCGGGAGTGGATGTCATCGGCTGCCCTCGGAAGTCCGGCACGTAACAAACCGGCGCACAAAAAACAAAACCGACGCTTGCTTGCGCAAGAGTCGGTCTGAGTTTTACTACAGTCTTCTTGTCTGCCGGTGGTCGAAACAGTCGGCAGCTTCTTGTATTGGCGGAGAGGGTGGGATTCGAACCCACGGTACCGTCGCCGGTACGCCTGATTTCGAGTCAGGTACATTCGACCACTCTGCCACCTCTCCGGTAACTTGGTCGCCGTGCAGCGAAACCAACATTATAGACAGGTTCAGCCAGCCAGCGCAAGAGGCTGGCGTGCAGTTTTTTTACAGTTCAGGTTCCAGTCGCGTGGTGCCACCCATGTACGGCTGCAGCGCGGCCGGGACGGTGACGGAGCCATCGGCGTTCTGATAGTTCTCGAGGATGGCGACCAGCGTGCGGCCAACGGCCAGGCCCGAGCCGTTCAGCGTGTGCACCAGTTCCGGCTTGCCCTGCCCCACGCGATAGCGCGCCTGCATGCGGCGGGCCTGGAAGTCGCCCATGTTCGAGCACGAACTGATCTCGCGGTATGTGTTCTGCGCCGGGATCCACACTTCGAGGTCATAGGTCTTGGTGCTGCCGAAGCCCATGTCGCCCGTGCACAGCACGATGGTGCGGAATGGCAGTTCGAGCTTCTTCAGGATCGCCTCGGCGTGGCCGACCAGCTGCTCCAGCGCATCGAACGACTGCTCGGCCGGCACCATGTGCACGAGCTCGACCTTGTCGAACTGGTGCTGGCGGATCATGCCGCGCGTGTCCTTTCCGTATGAGCCCGCTTCCGAGCGGAAGCAAGGCGTATGCGCGACGAAGCGCAGCGGCAGCTTGTCGCCCGCGACGATGGCATCGCGCACGATGTTGGTCAGCGGCACTTCGGCGGTCGGGATCAGGTAGAAATTCTCGGTGCGCTCGCCCGGGTTGTCGTCACCCGCGCTGCCGACATGGCGCGGCACCTTGAACAGGTCTTCCTCGAACTTGGGCAACTGGCCGGTGCCGCGCATCGACGCGGCATTGACGATGTACGGCACGTACATCTCGGTGTAGCCGTGTTCCTGCGTGTGCGTGTCCAGCATCAGCTGCACCAGCGCGCGGTGCATGCGCGCCACGCCGCCGCGCAGCATCGAGAAGCGCGAGCCCGTCACCTTGGCCGCGGTATCGAAATCGAGGCCGAGCTTCTCGCCGACGTCGACGTGATCGCGCACCTCGAAATCGAACCGGCGCGGCTCGCCGACGCGGCGCACCTCGACGTTCTGGGTCTCGTCCTTGCCGACCGGCACGCTTTCATGCGGCAGGTTCGGAATCGACAGCATGAGGTCCGACAGCTGGGCCTGGATTTCCTCGAGGCGCGCGGCGGAGGCCTTGAGCGTGTCGCCGATGCCGCCCACTTCCGCCATCACGGCCGAGGCGTCTTCGCCCTTGCCCTTGAGCATGCCGATCTGCTTGGACAGGCTGTTGCGGCGGGCCTGCAGTTCCTCGGTCTGGGTCTGCAGTTGCTTGCGCTCGCTTTCGAGCGCCTGGAAGGCCGCTACGTCGAGTTGGAAGCCGCGCGTGGCAAGGCGTTGCGCCACGGCGTCGATGTCTTTGCGGAACAGCTGGATGTCGAGCATGTTGCGGTGTGGGAAGTGCGGGGCCGGCGACATGCCGGCGGACCCGCCATTTTACTTCACCCGCGCGCTCCGCCGCCTCGGAACTGTGCGCGCTTGCCGCCTCATTCCCCGTTTTTGCCCTTGCCGCGGTGCTCGCGGTGCCAGGCGTCGTCGAGTTCGCGCAGGTGGCGCAGCTTCTCCGCAATCTTGCCTTCCAGGCCGCGCGGCACAGGCTGGTACCAGCCCTGCGCCTTCAGGTCGTCGGGGAAATAGTGCTCGCCCGCCGCATAGGCTTCGGGTTCGTCGTGCGCATAACGGTAGGCGTGGCCGTAGCCCAGTTCCTTCATCAGCCGCGTGGGCGCGTTGCGCAGGTGCACGGGCACCGGGCGCGACTTGTCCTTGGACACGAACGCACGTGCCGCGTTGTAAGCGTTGTAGCCGGCGTTCGACTTGGGCGCCACGGCCAGGTAGATCAGCGCCTGGCCGAGCGCCAGCTCGCCTTCGGGCGAACCCAGGCGCTCATACGTTTCGGCGGCATCCAGGGTGATGCGTGCGGCGCGCGGATCGGCCAGGCCGATATCCTCCCACGCCATGCGCACGATACGCCGCGCCAGGTAGCGCGGATCGGCGCCGCCGTCGATCATGCGGCAGAACCAGTACAGAGCGGCGTCGGGGTCCGAGCCGCGCACCGACTTGTGCAGCGCGCTGATCTGGTCATAGAACGCATCGCCGCCCTTGTCGAAGCGGCGCAGGTTCTCCGACAGCGCGCTGCCGAGCAGCGTGGTATCGATCTCCGTTGTGCCGGCATTGCGGGCCGCCCTGACCACGATCTCGATATTGTTCAGCAGCTTGCGGCCATCGCCGTCGGCGGAGGCCACGATGAGCTTCAGGGCCTCATCCTGCCAGGTGATGCCGCCCAGTTCTTCGCTGGCGCGCTGCGCGAGCTGTGTCAGCTCGGCATCGTCGAGGCTCTTGAGCACATACACGGCCGCGCGCGACAGCAACGCGCCATTGACCTCGAACGACGGATTCTCCGTAGTCGCGCCGATGAACGTGAACAGCCCGCTTTCCACGTGCGGCAGGAACGCATCCTGCTGGCTCTTGTTGAAGCGGTGTACCTCATCGACGAACACCAGCGTGCGGCGCCCGTGCGCGCGGAACTGCTCGGCGCGCTCCACTGCCTCGCGGATGTCCTTCACGCCGGACAGCACGGCCGACAAAGCAATGAACTCCGCGTCGAAGGCATCGGCCATCAGCCGCGCGAGCGTGGTCTTGCCCACACCGGGCGGCCCCCACAGGATCATCGAATGCGGTTCGCCGGACGCGAACGCGACGCGTAGCGGCTTGCCCGGCCCGAGCAGGTGCTGCTGGCCGATCACCTCGTCGATATTGCGTGGACGCAGGCGCTCGGCGAGCGGTTGCCGGGAACGGTCGGAAGAATCGGAAAACAGCGTGTCCGCCACGGTATTCAGGCCTCGGAAATCGCCAGCTGCAAGGCATCGGCGTGGTTGGCGCCAGCGGCGCCGGGGAACGTGACAGTGTAGACCATTGTCTCGTCAGCGCCGCGCGGCGGTGGCTGTTGCCAACCATCCGCCAGGGGGCCGAACCCTGATTTCCCTCAAGTCCAGGCCGTTGGCTGCCGATATCCGGGCCTGGGCCGGCTCCGGATTCATTTCATGGCAGTGATCACCTCGCGTCGCCACGGGATGCATTCATCGAGCGGAGACAACAGACAAAGCTGCGGGCAAGGCCGGCCGGATGTAGCCATCCGCCACGCGGCTACAAGATCGCCTGGGGAATTATGCTGAAGTATCACTTTCTGGTCTTCAAGATGAAACGGCTTGTCGGCAAGGGCAGGCTCAGCAGCGTGGAAGAGGTTTCCCTGGCCGGCCAACTGGCCGAAATGATCGACTCTGCCGACGCCGCGCAGCGTGTGCTCGTCGATCTGGCCGATCATGACAACCCGCAGATCCGGCGCATCACGGTCAACGCCATCCGCCGCTCGCACCAGCTGGGCGCCCCGGGCCTGCCGGCCGCGCTGCTGCGCAGGATGGCCGACACGGAACCGCTGATCCGTCATGACGCGGTCTGGATCGTCCAGGACAACAAGATGGATGGCGCCGAGCTGCGCGCCGCCCTGCGGCGGCTGGCCGGCAAGGTGCAATTGCCTCGGGACGCCGATCGCGCCCGCGCCAATCCGTCCGACGCGGCACTGATGACGCAGGTACGCGCGCGCATGGCACTCGACAAGCTGCTGGAAAAGAGCGCGGCCGTACGCAATGCCGCGCTGGCCGCCGGGGCCTTGGACATCGGCAATGGCCAGCCCTACGCTGAAGGCACGGTCGGGCACAAAGGCCTGGTGCTGCGTGCATTGCGACGCAAACAGGCCGGTCGGCGGCTCGACAGCAGCGTGAAGCTAACCTTCCGCAAGGTCGAGCCGACCGCGGTGACCGGCAACAAGCGCTTCCTGCTCTGAAGCCCGCGCGGCCCGGCAGCTTCCCGCCCGACAACTAGCCGCGGCGCACCCACGCCACCTTGCCGGACGTAATGCCCAGGGTACGGCGTTGCGGGTTGTAGTCCATGGTGCCCGGATACTGCTGGCCATCGCGCTCACCCAGCCGCCAGGCGCAGCCTTGCAGCATCGCAGTGGCCTCGGCCTCGGTCTTGCCGACCAGGCTGTCGTCTCCGAGCTTGTCGGCCTGGCAACCCTCCGGCGTGCCAAGTGCGCCCTGCGGGCCGGTCGGGCTCCGGGTGGGACCCTGGGCGGGCCCCTGAGTCGGGCTGGTGGAGCTGGTGGAGCCGGTAGCTCCGGCGGGTGGCGCGGACGGCGCCGCGCACCCGGCGCCAAGCGCCGCTGCAAAGGCTAGTGTGTGCAGTGCATGTCGACGAAGCATGGAGAGCATGTTCTGTTCCTTGGTCCAGTGAAGCTTCGCGCCGCTCTGATCAGCCCTTGGCCCGGTCGACCAGGGTCTTCATGGCGTCGGCGGGCAACGGGCCATGACAGGTCCGTTCGCCGCCGGCTTCGCTGGTGACGAGCCAGACCTGCGCCAGCGAATCGGCGCGATGCAGCACCCAGGCCGGACCGCGCGCACTGCTGCTGGGCGGCAGGTCTTCCAGCACGCCGGTGCTGGCCGATTGCAGCATGACCGCGCACTCGTTCGCGGGAATGCGCGTCGCGGACAGGAAGGCCGGGTTGCCGAGCACTTCCGGCAGCGCCGTGTCGGATCCGCGCAGGAAGGAATCGACATCGAACTTGCCGCCTCCCGCCGTTGCGCAGGCGGACAGGCCGAGTACGACCGCCAGGGCGCAAAACACTGGTTTCAGTGCAGACATGGCGCGCCTCATTGCTTCATCACGTCGGCGCCCTTGGGCACCGTGAACCGGAACGCATCCGCCGGCAATGGCGGGTTCTTCTGCATCGCGGAGAATGTCAGCAGCGTGGTATTGCCAAAGGCGTCGCGCAATTCCATTGCCTCGAGATTACCGCCCTTGAAGCCGATGCCGATGCGCTCGAACTGCGTGTCCTTCGACTTCGGCGTCATCTCCAGCCACTCCACGCCGTCCCGCGTGGGACCGTTCTTCACCGTGAAGTTCTTCTCGAAGTCGTTGCTGCCGAACAGGATGGCCGCCGGGCTGGAACCCAGCGCGCCGTCGAGCTTGCGCTCGGTAACCTGGTTCAGGTCCTTGTCGTAGATGTAGAGCGTCTGGCCGTCGGCCTGCAGCAACTGCTCATAGGGCTTGGCGTAACGCCACGTGAATTTCCCGGGGCGTGCGAACACAAAACTGCCGCTCGACGTGCCGGTGACCTTGAGGCTGTCGCCCTGCCCCCTGACCTGGCGCTGCGTGAATTCGCCCTTGGCGCTCTTCACGCCGGTAACGAAGCTTTGGAGCTGGTCGGTGGCGGCGGCCAGGGCCGCGGGCATGTGCGCGGCAAAGACGGCCAACGCGGCACAGGCCGACACGAGAACGCGTTTTCGCATGTATCAGATCCTTGCTGAGGGAAAAGGCGCCACGCCAGTCTGCATGGCGCGGCGGTGCAACCTGATGGTTAGAGCGTGTGAGCGGCCCCGGATTCCTTCCGGCGCCACCTGCCGGGTAACCACATGTTACCGATGCGGCGCTCAGTCATCTTCCCGGGCCGCGCCGGGTTGCGCCAGGATGTCCCGGTTGCCATTGCCGGACATGGCCGATACCAGCCCGGCCTTTTCCATATCCTCGAGCAGACGCGCGGCGCGGTTGTAGCCGATGCGCAGGTGGCGCTGCACCAGTGAGATCGATGCGCGCCGGTTCTTCAGCACGACTTCCACGGCCTGGTCATAGAGCGGATCGGCTTCGCCACCGCCACCACCGATGCCGGCACCGCCGCCAAAGCCATCGGTACCGCTGTCGCCTTCCGTCAGGCCGCCTTCGAGGATGCCCTCGATATAGTTGGCCTCGCCGCCTTCCTTGAGCTTTTCGACCACACGGTGCACTTCGTCATCGGAGACAAAGGCCCCGTGAACGCGCACCGGCAGGCCGGTGCCCGGGGCCAGGTAGAGCATGTCACCCATGCCGAGCAGCGCTTCCGCGCCCTGCTGGTCAAGGATGGTACGCGAGTCGATCTTGCTGCTGACCTGGAAGGCGATACGCGTCGGCACGTTGGCCTTGATCAGGCCCGTGATCACGTCGACCGACGGACGCTGCGTGGCCAGCACCAGGTGCAGCCCGGCGGCGCGCGCCTTCTGCGCGATCCGCGCGATCAGCTCCTCGACCTTCTTGCCCACCACCATCATCAGGTCGGCCAGCTCGTCGATGACGATCACGATGGTCGGCAGCTTCTCGAGCGGCTCGGGCGCGTCCGGCGTCAGGCTGAACGGGTTCGGGATCTTTTCTTCCTTCGCCGCGGCTTCGTCGATCTTCTTGTTGTAGCCGGCCAGGTTGCGCACGCCGAGCTTGCTCATCAGCTTGTAGCGCCGCTCCATCTCGCCGACCGCCCAGTTCAGCGCGTTGCCGGCCTGGCGCATATCGGTCACGACCGGGCACAGCAGGTGCGGAATGCCTTCGTAGACGCTCATTTCAAGCATCTTCGGGTCGATCAGGATCAGGCGCACGCTGTCCGGCTTGGCCTTGTAGAGCAGCGACAGGATCATGGCGTTGATCCCGACCGACTTGCCCGAGCCCGTGGTGCCGGCCACCATGCAGTGCGGCATCTTGGCCAGGTCGGCCACCATCGGCTTGCCGGCGATGTCCTTGCCGAGCGCCATGGTCAGGCTGGAAGCGCTTTCGTTGTAGACCTGCGAACCCAGGATTTCCGACAGCCGCACGGTCTGGCGCTTCGGGTTCGGCAGCTCCAGCCCCATGTAGTTCTTGCCCGGGATGGTCTCGACCACGCGGATCGACACCAGCGACAGCGAACGCGCGAGGTCGCGCGCCAGGTTGACCACCTGGCTGCCCTTCACGCCGGTGGCGGGCTCGATCTCGTAGCGCGTGATCACGGGGCCCGGGTAGGCCGCCACCACTTTGACCTCGACGCCGAAGTCCTTGAGCTTCTTCTCGATCAGGCGCGAGGTGAATTCCAAAGTTTCGGCGCTGACGGTTTCCTGATGCGGCGGGATCGGGTCGAGCAGCGACAGCGGCGGCAGGTCCGAATCCTGGATATCCGCAAACAGCGGCTGCTGCTTCTCGCGTTCGACGCGCTCGTGCTTTGGCACCGCCTGCGGGCGCACGATCTGCACCGGCGTCGCCTCCTCGATGCGCACGCGCTGCACTTCCACGGTTTCGGTGCGCTCGACCTTGGCGGCTTCGCCGATGATGCGGTCCTGCTTGCTCTCGCGCCGGGCCTTGAAGCCAAGGAACAGGTTCTCGACAAAGCCGCCGATATGCTCGGCCACCGACAGCCACGAGAAATGGAAAAACAGCGACAGGCCGATCGCCAACATCAGCAGCAACAGCAGCGTGGCGCCGGTGAAGCCCAGCGCAGTCTGCATCCAGCCGCCGAGCAGGTCGCCCAGCACGCCGCCCGGCGCGCGCGGCAGCGCGGCCCGCAGCGGATACATGCGGATGGCCTCCAGGCCCATGCTGGAAAACAGCGTCAGCGCGAAGCCGATCCAGCTCACCGTCACGCCCTGGCGATGCTCCTCGCGCTCGGGCAGTTCCGCGGTCAGCGTGCGCCAGCCGCGCCAGCAGCGGCGCACCAGCAGCACCGCCCACCAGTAGGCCGAGAAGCCGAAGATGAAGAACAGCACGTCCGAGACCCAGGCGCCCACGCGGCCGCCGAGGTTGTGGATGTCTGCCACCTGGTTGGCGTGCGACCAGCCGGGGTCGGTCTTGCTGTAGCTGGCCAGCACGCACAGGAAGCCCAGCGTGACGGCCAGCAACAGGAACCAGCGTACTTCGCCAAGCAGTTTGCCGATGCGCGAAGGCAGCGCCGACGGGTCCGTCCGGGTGGTGGTGGTTGCTCTGGCCATGCCTTGGTCTGGTTCACTTGCAGGTGATGGTGGCGGCCATTTTAGCGTGGCCGGGCCCTATCGCCGCCATTGGAATTTGCAACAGTGGGCAAATGCCGCTCCTCTTATAATGTCGGTTTCGAGCAATGCCGGTGCGCAGCAAGGCGCACCGCCACAGGAACGCATCATGGCAAAACACGCAAAAGTGCTGATTCTCGGATCCGGTCCCGCCGGCTACACCGCCGCTGTCTACGCGGCTCGCGCCAACCTGGAGCCGGTGCTGATCACCGGCCTGGCGCAAGGCGGCCAGCTGATGACCACCACGGATGTCGAGAACTGGCCCGGCGATGCCAAGGGCGTGCAGGGTCCGGAGCTGATGCAGCGCCTGCTGGCCCATGCGGAAGAATTCAAGACCGAAATCATCTTCGATCACATCCACACCGCCAAGCTCGTCGACGAAAACGGCAACCCGGCCCGTCCGTTCCGCCTGATCGGAGACGCCGGCGAGTACACCTGCGATGCGCTGATCATCGCCACCGGCGCCTCGGCGCAATACCTGGGCCTGCCGTCCGAGGAATCGTTCATGGGCCGCGGCGTGTCCGCCTGCGCCACCTGCGACGGCTTCTTCTACAAGAACCAGGAAGTGGCCGTGGTCGGCGGCGGCAATACCGCCGTGGAAGAGGCGCTCTACCTGTCCCATATCGCCAGCAAGGTCACCGTGATCCACCGCCGCGACGGCTTCCGCGCGGAGCCGATCCTGGTCGACCGCCTGCTGCAGCGTGTGAAGGAAGGCCGCGTCGAAATCCGCTACGACAGCGTGCTGGACGAAGTCCTGGGCGATGATTCGGGCGTGACCGGCATCCGCATCCGCGGCACCAAGTCGGGCCAGGCTGAAGACATCAAGCTGGCCGGCGTGTTCATCGCGATCGGCCACAAGCCCAATACCGACCTGTTCGTCGGCCAGCTGGCCATGCAGAACGGCTACCTTGTGACCAAGTCCGGCCTGGCCGGCGATGCCACCGCCACCAGCATTCCGGGCGTGTTCGCCGCCGGCGACGTGCAGGACCACGTCTACCGCCAGGCCATCACCAGCGCCGGCACGGGCTGCATGGCCGCGCTGGACGCCCAGCGCTTCGTCGAAGCCCTGAAGTAAGCCCCCCTGCGGCCCGGCCGACCGGCCGGGCCCGTCCCCGATCGATATAATTGCGCCGAGCCCCCGGAGAATTTTCCATGACGCACGGTGCCAGCAAACCCGACCGTCCGACCAAGCGCTTCGGCCTGAATGACCTGGCCGGACTGCGCGACACCCTCAAGGCCGACACCGAGCGCCGCGAAGCCGAACGGCTCGCCGCCGAGCAGGCCGCGCAACGCGCGCGCGAAGAGGCCGACGTCTTTCGCAGCAGCGTGGGCCAGGTCAGCCAGTTGCGCGAGCGCAACCACGCCGCCCTCCCGAATCCCCGCCCCGCCCCGATTCCGGTGCAGACGCAGCGCAATGACAAGGCCGTGCTGGAAGCTTCGCTGTCCGACGAATACGACGTCGATATGCTGTTGGAAACGGACGAGACCTTGTCCTTCCGCCGGCCCGGCATCGGCATGGACGTGATTCGCAAGCTGCGCCGCGGCGAATGGGTGCCGCAGGACAAGGTCGACCTGCACGGCCTGCGCACCGAAGAAGCACGCGAAGCGCTGTCGGAATTCCTGCGCCGCTCGGTGCGCAACGGCGTGCGCTGCGTGCGCGTGATCCACGGCAAGGGCATCGGCTCGCCCGACAAGGTCCCGGTACTCAAAGGCAAGGTCCGCAGCTGGCTGGTGCAGAAAGAGGAAGTGATCGCCTTTGTCCAGGCCCGCGAGGCGCTGGGCGGCGCCGGCGCGGTGATGGTCCTGTTGCGCCAGCCCCGCGCCTGATGCACCTGCCACTGGAATTGCTGATGGGGCGCCTGCCCCTGATCCTCCATGTCATGGAGGTGATCGGCATGCTTTCCTTTGCCGTATCGGGTGTGGTCGACGCGCGCAAGCAGCGCCTGGACGTGGTGGGCACCTTCGTGGTCGCGTTCGCCACCGCGTTCGGCGGCGGCACCGTGCGCGACGTGCTGCTGGACCGCCGGCCCTTTTACTGGGTCGAGCACGAAGGCTATGTGCTGCTGATCTTCGCGATGTCGATCGGTGCGTCGCTCGTCCTGCGCGTGGTCAGCCGCGTGGCGTCGGAGCGCGCCATGATCGTGGCGGATGCGATCGGCCTGGGGCTGTTCTCGGTGACGGGCGCCTCGCTGGCGCTGGTGGCGCAGATGACACCGACCGTGGCGGTCATGATGGGCATCATCTCGGCCGTGTTCGGCGGGGTGGTGCGGGACGTGCTATGCAACGAAGTCCCGATGATCCTGCGCGACCGCTCGCCCTACGCGACGTGTTCGTTCGTGGGCTGCTGGGTCTATATGGGACTGACCTGGCTGCAGGTGGATCAGGAAGCCGCGCTGCTTGCCGGCGCACTGAGCATCATCGCGATGCGGCTGGTGTCCGTGCGCTACGGCTGGAAACTGCCGAGCTGACGCCTGGCGGCGCCGCCCGGCGCACGCATCAGACCGCGGCTTCGTCCTGCTCGCCGGTACGGATGCGGATCACGCGCTCGATCTCCGTCACGAAGATCTTGCCGTCGCCGATCTTGCCGGTGTGCGCGGCCTTGACGATGGCGTCCAGCACGGTATCGAGCTGGTTCTCGGCGACGACGACCTCGATCTTGATCTTCGGCAGGAAATCGACCACATACTCGGCACCGCGATACAGCTCGGTGTGCCCCTTCTGACGGCCAAATCCCTTCACTTCGGTCACCGTCAGCCCCGTCACGCCGACATCCGCGAGCGATTCGCGCACTTCGTCGAGTTTGAACGGTTTGATGATGGCGGTAATCTGCTTCATGACTGGCCCCTTGTTTTAGTCGTTGGGTAGCGCGCCATCGGCGCGCAGCGGGCGCGCAGAGGGCGTGGTTCGCTTGGCATTTTACCAGCCATTGACGCGGTCTATCGACGGCGCGCGCCGTTCAATTCATGCGCAGGGTGCGCTGGCGCGCGCATGACGCGGCTGCCTTATACGCCCCATGCTTGTGGATAACCTTGTGGGCAACCTTGTGATGAACCCGTGGCAAAAGCTGTGGATCACCTGTGGATCGACTGTGGACTGCCTGTGGAAAACTGCAGCTATGCGGTGGCGCGAAAGCGGCGCCGGTAGTCGGCTGGTGACACGCCCAGCCGCCGGATAAACGCGCGCCGCAGGCTGTTCGGGTCGTTGAACCCGGTCAGCGCCGCGACGCGCTTGAGCGGATTGCGGGTCTCTTCGAGCAGGCGCCTGGCGGCATCGATACGCGCGCCTTCGACGAAGTCCGCCGGCGTGACCTGGCACTCCTGCTTGAAGATCCGTGCGAAGTTGCGCGTGCTCATGCCGGCCCGTTCGGCCAGGTTCTCGACCGCGAGGCGCTCCGCGAGATTCTCCACCACCCAGTTCTGCACATCCCGGATCGCGCTCTTTTCCGCGCTCTGCGCGGCAAGGTGCGCGCTGAACTGCGACTGGCCACCGGGCCGCTTCAGGAACATCACGAACTCGCGCGCGACTTTCAGCGCCACGGTGCGCCCGAAATCTTCCTCCACCATGGCCAGTGCCAGGTCCAGGCCGGCCGTGACGCCCGCCGACGTGTACAGGCTGCCGTCCTTCACGTAGATCCGGTCCGGCTGCACCTTGATTTGCGGAAACTGCCTGGACAGGCGCTCGGTGGAATTCCAGTGCGTGGTCGCGCTGCGCCCGTCCAGCAGGCCGGCATGGGCCAGCAGCATGGCCCCCGAACACACGGACCCGAGCCGCCGTACCGTCTTTGCATAGCGCTTCAACCACGCTCCGATGGCGCCATCGTTCTCGAACAGGCTGACCTGCGGGCTGCCGGCGATCAGCAGGGTGTCGATATCCGGACTGCTGGTCTCGAGCGTCGTGTCGGGCGTAATGGTCATGCCATTGGAGGCGCGCAGCACGCCCGGCACCGGCGACACGATCTCGAACGCATAGGCTCCGGGTTGCCCTGCCTGGCGCGCGCCTTCGTGGAAAACGTCGAGGGGACCGGCGAGATCCAGCATCTGGACTCCGGGAAACGCAAGTACGGCAATCTTCATGACGATCAGGCGGCAGTGTCGGCTTGCGTCAGTTTAGTCAATTTCGGCCACCGTCCTTGTAAGCCGGTGACGCCGGACCGATAGCGCACGATCGTGATCTCTACAATGCGCCGCCCCTCCAGCATGGCCCGGCCGCGGTCCAGCGGCGTGCCGTCGACGCGGCTGCGCTCGGCACCAAGCACTGCCGCATCGCCACCGGCCGCGCGCACGCGCTCGGCCACGCGGGAAAGCAAGATGCGGCCGCCAATCCAGCCTTCCGGGCTTTCGACAGTGGTGTAAGCAAGGACTTCGTACGCGCCGGCGGGTTCGCCGCGCGTCCAGATGTCGATGCCATCCACGGTTTCCCGCCCGCCGCCCCGGCCGTCACGCAGCGCGTGGCTACCCTCGTATCGCTGGATAGGAGCCTGGATGCACGCGGAAAGGCCCGCACAGCACAGCGCCAACCAGGTGATCCCGGCTCCACTAGATTGCCTGATTTTCATGGTGCGTCCTGAATACATTCAACGGAAACGGGGCGCAGTCTAGGCCGTCGTGCCGACCGCGAAAACGCCATTGGCCGAGAGCGGGCACGGATTGGCGTAAATTGACGTAATAGTCTGCTTCAAGCCAACCCAAGGTTTTCCCATAATGCATTCCACCAGGGCCCTGCTCCATCCCGGAACGCGGTCCGGGGCCGTTCCACCGCCGATGCGACGTGCTCGGCAACCCAAAGAGGCAGACGAAGCACCATGACTATTGCAGCCAATCCCGCCGCCGCGGCGCCCCTCCAGCGCAGTTCGGTCCAGCATCTCCCGGTCAACCTGTTCGGCGCCGTCATGGGCCTGTCGGGCCTGTCGCTGGCATGGCGTGGCGCGAGCAAGGTATTTGGCACGAGCCCGGCCATTGCCGAAATCGTCGGCGTGGTGGCCATGATCACATTCGTGGCGCTGGCGATCGGGTACCTTGCCAAATGGCGCCTGTACCCGGCCGCCGTCAAGGCCGAGTTCAACCATCCGATCGCCGGCAACTTCTTCGGCACTATCACCATCGCCATCCTGCTGCTGTCGTCGATCGTCGGCGTCTACAGCGAGACGCTCGGCCAGGTCGTGTGGACCATCGGTTCGGTGCTTACCATCGCACTGACCTACGTGATCGCGAGCCGCCTGTTCCGCGGCAAGGGCGACCCGGCGCATGTCGGACCGGCCTGGCTGATTCCCGGCGTGGCGACGCTCGATATCGCCGTGGCCGGCGGCACCATGCCGATGTCCTGGGCGCCCGAGCTGAACCTGTTCGCGGTGGCGGTCGGTGCCGTGATGGCGCTGGTGTTCTTCGCGATGATCTTCTCGCGCCTGGTCCACCATGATCCGCTGCCGGCCGGCATGGTGCCTTCGCTGATCATCCTGATCGCGCCGTTCGAGGTCGGCTTCCTGGCCTACGTGAACATTACGCAGCACGTCGACATGTTCGCTGCCATGCTGTTCTACTTCGGCCTGTTCCTGTTCGTGGTGCTTGCGGCCAAGGTGTTCCGCCGCTCGGTGCCGTTCGCCGCTTCGTGGTGGGCCATCAGCTTCCCGATGGCCGCGCTGTCCAACGCCGCGCTGAAGTATGCGCACCATGCGGATACCGGCGCGCTCCACGTCGTCGCGGCGGTAATCCTTGCGCTGCTGACCATTGCCATTGCCGTGCTGTTTGTCCGCACGCTGCATCGCCTGTTCACGCACCGCCTGCTGGTCGGCTGACGGTGGCATCTCTTCAAACCCGAGCCTTTGCCAAGATGTCCTGGATCCTGCTGGCCTGCGCCGGCGTGCTGGAAATTGCCTTTGCCTTTGGCATGAAATGGTCCGCCGGCTTCAGCCGGCTGTGGCCGAGCCTGTTTGCCGTGCTCACCGGGCTCAGCAGCATCATGCTGCTCACGCTCGCCCTGCGGGCCTTGCCGGTGGGGACGGCCTACGCGGTCTGGACCGGTATCGGCGCGGCGGGAACCGCCGTACTTGGGATGGCGTTGCTGGGGGAGCCGGCATCGCCGGCCCGCATCGGCTGCGTCGCGCTGATCCTGTGCGGCGTGATCGGGCTGAAGCTGGCTTCGGCGGACGCATCGTGACACAGCCAACAACGTCCCATGCCACTGATCGAAACCGCTGAACGCGTGCTGTTCCAGGCCCTGGTGCGCAGCCATGAGGGGACCACCGCGGACTTCCGCCTGACTGGCCGCGAACGGCAGCCGGCCGACCCGGCCGGCATCTACGGATATGCCGTGGTCGACTGCCTCGCCAGCGGCAGGCAGCAGGCCTACCCGCTCGATGAAACCGCCGACTGGCTCATGGCTTTCCGCAAGGACCTGCTCGCTGGCAGCTTCGAAACACCGTCGGCCGCCTAGCCGACAGGTGCCTCAGTCAGGCACCTTCTCCAGGTCCTTCAGCCACACCACCGATTCCGAGTCGCTCGGCGCGCGCCAGTCGCCGCGCGGCGATAGCGAGCCGCCCGAGCCCACCTTGGGCGCGTTCGGGATGCAGGAGCGCTTGAACTGGCTCGTGCGGAAGAACCGGTCCAGGAAGATCGCCAGGTTGCGCTTGATCTCCGGCAGGCCGTACTGGTTGCGCGCCACGTGTGGCCCGTTGGGCCAGGTGCCGTGCTCGCGGTCGCCCCAGGCATGCAGCGCCAGGAAGGCGATCTTCGACGGGGTAAAGCCGAAGCGCAGCGTGTAGTAGAGGTTGAAGTCCTGCAACTCGTACGGGCCGATGGTGCTCTCGGTCTTCTGCTCGGGTCCGTGGTTCGAATCGCCGGGCACCAGTTCGGGGCTGATGTCCGTATCCAGCACGTTGATCAGCACGTCCGAGCCGCCTTCACCGACCTGCCCGGTTTCCGCCACCCAGCGCACCAGGTGCGAGATCAGCGTCTTGGGCACGCTGGCGTTCACGTTGTAGTGCGACATATGGTCGCCCACGCCGTACGTACACCAGCCGAGCGCCAGTTCGCTGAGGTCGCCGGTGCCGATCACGATCGCGCCGTTGTGGTTGGCCAGCCGGAACAGGTGGTTGGTGCGCTCGCCAGCCTGCACGTTCTCGAAGGTCACGTCATAGACCTTCTCGCCGCGTGCATACGGATGGTCCAGGTCCTTCAGCATTGCCAGGCAGCTCGGGCGGATATCGATCTCGCGCGCCGTGCACCCCACCAGCTCCATGAGCTGGCGCGCCTGGCGCAGCGTGCGGTCGCTGGTGGCAAAGCCCGGCATGGTGTAGGCCAGGATGTTCGAGCGCGGCAGACCCAGGCGGTCCATCGCCTTGGCGCACACCAGCAGCGCGTGGGTGGAATCGAGCCCGCCCGACACGCCGATGACCACCTTCGAGATCTTGCTCGCCGACAGCCGCTGCACCAGCGCCTGCACCTGGATGTTGTAGACCTCGTGGCAGCGCTCGTCGCGCTGGCGCGGATCGGCCGGCACGTACGGGAAACGCGCGACCTTGCGCTCGAGCGGCAGCGCCTTGTCCAGCGGCACGTCGAGCGGGAAGCGGACCACGCGGAATTTGTCCACCTCGGCTTTGTGCCGGCGCACGGAGTGGCCGAAGGTCACCTGGTGCATGCGCTCGCGCGACAGGCGCTCGACGTCCACGTCGGCGAACAGCAGGTGCGAGGTGTCGGCAAAGCGCTCCGATTCGGCCAGCAGTTCGCCGTTCTCGCAGATCAGCGCCTGGCCATCCCAGGCGAGATCGGTGGACGACTCGCCCTTGCCGGCGGAGGTATAGAGATAAGCGGCCAGGCAACGCGCCGATTGCTGCGACACGAGTTGGTGCCGGTAGCCCGCCTTGCCGATCACGATATTCGACGCCGACAGGTTGACCAGCACCGTAGCACCGGCCAGCGCGGCAAACGACGACGGCGGGATCGGCACCCACACGTCTTCGCAGATCTCCGCATGGAAGCGGAAGTACGGAATGTCCTCGACCTCGAACAGCAGCCCGGCGCCGAACGGCACGTCCTGGCCGAGCAGGCGGACGGAGTCCGTGGCCGCGTTATCGGCTTCGCTGAACTGGCGCGCCTCGTAGAACTCCCAGTAGTTCGGCAGGTAGGACTTGGGCACCACCCCAAGCACGCGACCCCGCGCCACCACCACCGCGCAGTTGAAAAGCTGGTGCTCCACGCGCAGTGGCATGCCCACGATCAGCGCCGCCGACAGCTTGCGCGAGGCCTCGACGATCGTGCCCAGCGCCGCTTCGCAGGCATCCAGCAGGGCCCGCTGGTGGAACAGGTCATCGCAGGTATAGGCCGAGATGCCGAGCTCCGGAAACGCCACCAGCACGGCGCCCTGCCTGGCCGCCTGCGTGGCCAGGGCGATGGTCTCGGCGGCGTTGAAGGCCGGGTCGGCCACGCGGCAGACCGGCACGCCCACCGCCACGCGCGCAAAGCCGTGGGAATACAGGTTGAAAAACGGATTCTTCATATCGGGCCTTGGTTGCCGGCCTTGGTTGCCGGTCTGCAGCGCGGCAGGCCTGCAGCCGGCGGCATAGGAGGTTCTGGCGGCCGCACTCGTGACGGCCACGCGCCATTTTACGACGCGGCGCACGCTGTCGCTGAGGCGGGAGCGGCCATCGGTGGTTTCCGGTAGACTCGGCCCGATCGTAGGAGATACGGAACCAGGTGCCATGCAGTCGGAATCTTGCAATCCGGGCAATCCGGGCAATCCGTTCGACAGGCCCGACCCACGGCAAGCGGCGGAACCGCTCGAAGCCGGTGGCGTGCAGGACTACCGGACGGAGATCGTCTCGGACCTTGCGGAAATCGCGGCCGATACCTGGGATGCCCTGGTCGCCAGCGACCCCGACGCCACCCCGTTCCTGCGCCACGCCTTCCTGGATGCGCTGCACGCCAGCGGCAGCGCTTGCCCCGACACCGGCTGGAGCCCGCGCTACCTCACCCTGTGGGCACCCGCCGCCAACGGACGGCCGGAACGGCTCGCCGGCGCCATGCCGCTGTACGCGAAAGCCCATTCCTATGGCGAGTACGTGTTCGACTGGGCCTGGGCCGATGCCTATGCCCGCCACGGCCTGGAGTACTACCCCAAGTGGCTCTCGGCGATCCCGTTCTCGCCCGTGCGCGGCGCAAGGCTGCTGGCCGAAAGCACCGACGCGCGCCGTCTGCTGCTGCAGCTTGCCCTGGCACTGGCCGCGGAAAGCGGCATGTCGTCGCTGCACATCCTGTTCCCCAACGATGCCGAGGCTGACCTGATGGAACAGGCCGGCATGATGATGCGGCATGGCGTGCAGTTCCACTGGACCAATGCGGGCTACGCCGGCTTCGACGATTTCCTTGCCACGCTATCGCAGAAGAAACGCAAGAACATCCGCGCCGAGCGGCGCCGCGTGGCCGAAGCCGGCATCACGTTCCGCCACCTGCGCGGCGCGCAGATCGACGACGACGCCTGGCGCTTCTTCAACCGTTGCTACCGCCAGACCTACCGCGAGCACCACTCCACGCCCTACCTGAACCTGGACTTCTTCCGGCGCATCGGTGCGGCCATGCCTCAGCACCTGCTGCTGGTGATTGCCGAACGCGCGGGAGCGCCGATCGCCAGTTCGCTGCTCGTCTACGACGACACGCCGGGGATCAGCACGCTGTACGGACGCTACTGGGGCGCGCTCGAGTACCACCCGTGCCTGCACTTCGAGACTGCCTACTACCAGCCGCTGGAATTCTGCATCCGCCACGGCATCGGCACCTTCGAAGGCGGCGCGCAGGGCGAGCACAAGATGGCCCGCGGCTTCCTGCCCGTGCCGACGCGCTCGGCGCACTGGCTGGCGCACCCGGCCTTCGCGGACGCGGTGGAGCGCTTCCTCGCACGCGAACGCGAAGGCATCGATGCCTACCTGGACGAACTGAACGAGCGTACGCCGTTCGCCCAGCGGGACTGACGGCTCAGCGCCGCCACATGCGGCGCAAGGTGTTGTCGCCCAGCATGTAGTGGTGGAACAGCGCCGCGATCGCGTGCAGGCCGATCACGAGGTAGAACGCCGTGCCCAGCGTTTCATGGATCTCCTTGACCTGGTTCTTCAGCGCCTCGTCCGGCCCGACCAGCGCCGGAATCTCGAGTCCGAGCGTGGGCAGCGCCATCACATGGCCGCCGGCATTGAGCGCGAGCAGGCCCAGGATCGGCTGGGCCAGGATGAACAGGTACAGCACCCAGTGCATCGCCTCGCCCGCGTGCTGCATCCAGCGCGGGCCCGGCTCGGCCGGCGGCGCGCCGCGCACCAGGCGCCGCAGCAGGCGCGGCACGGCCAGCACCAGGACCAACGCTCCGGCCCACTCATGCGCGGCCATGGCCAGCGAGCGGGCCGGCGTGCCCTTGCCGGCAAAGCCCTTCAGTTCGATGGCCGCATAGGCCACGGCGATCAGCAGGAACACTGTCCAGTGGAAGAAGATGGCCAGGCCATCGTAACGGCGCGCAGTGCCGGGAAACGGCATGGCACCTGACACGCTCTGAAGGCGGTTCACAGGAACTCCTGTAGTGGTAGGGGACAC
The DNA here is from genome assembly GCF_057798915.1 of Cupriavidus sp. 22TCCZM01-5. NCBI lineage: Bacteria > Pseudomonadati > Pseudomonadota > Betaproteobacteria > Burkholderiales > Burkholderiaceae > Cupriavidus > Cupriavidus sp. 22TCCZM01-5. Next base: position 118,385 of record NZ_JBYOJR010000004.1, on the reverse strand, counting down.
CGATAGCGTAACCCGGCGCGCTCGCGGGTGGCTTGCCGATGGTCATGTTTTACGCAACAAAAAACCCCGCCGTGGCGGGGTTCGTTCAGCAGCCGTTCAGCTTTGCACGAGAACGGCACATAAATTGCCAGGCGACCGCAATTACTTCTTGTAGTTCGCGACGCCGTCGGTGATTTCCTTGTGGGCTTCCTCGATGCCGGCCCAGCCTTCCACCTTGACCCACTTGCCGGCTTCCAGTGCCTTGTAGTTCTCAAAGAAGTGCTTGATCTGGTCGAGCAGGTTCTGCGGCACGTCCGACAGGCCCTTCATGAAGGCGGTGGCCGGCGAAAGCTTGTCCACCGGCACGGCGACCAGCTTCGCATCCACGCCCGACTCGTCCGTCATCTTCAGCATGCCGAGTGCACGGCAGCGCACGACCGCGCCGGCCAGGATCGGGAACGGGCTGAGCACCAGCACATCCACCGGGTCGCCGTCGCCCGACAGCGTCTGCGGAATGAAGCCGTAATTGGCCGGATAGCGCATGCCGGTGCCGATAAAGCGGTCCACGAACAGCAGGCCGGTTTCCTTGTCAGCCTCGTACTTCACCGGATCGCTCTGGGCGGAAATCTCGATGATGACGTTGAAATCGTTGGGAATGTCCTTGCCCGGGGAGACGAGATTGAAACTCATGCGATTCTCCAGATGCCTGCGGTGTGTTTATGGATGGCGGGCATTATAACGGCTCGCCCCTGACCCGAGGCTGACAAAGACCGTGCCTTGCACGCCGCCCGGGCTGCGCGATAATGGCGCATTCTTCAGCCAACGCTGAATTCCGAGCCACGCCTCCGAAACAAGAACCCCGCGGAGCCTCCCGGAGACCCTCATGCACGCCCAGCATTTCGTTGCCAACCGCCTGATCGCGCCCGACAACGGCCTGCGCATCAAAGTGTTCGACCCGTCCAATGGCGAACCGTTTGCCGAGATCGCGCGCGGCAACGCCACCGATATCAACGTTGCCGTGCACGCCGCGCGGCAAGCCGCCGACGGCGCCTGGGGCGCCATGGCGCCGGCCGAGCGCGTTCGGCTGCTCAACCGCGTGGCACTGGCGCTGATCGCCCACGAAGAAGAGCTGGCGGCGCTCGAGGCGCGCGACACCGGCAAGCCGGCGCGCCAGGCCCGCGCCGATGCCCGCGCCGTGGCCCGCTATTTCGAGTTCTATGCCGGTGCCGTCGACAAGCTGCACGGCCAGACCATTCCATACAACCCGGGCTACACGGTGCTCACGCTGCGCGAGCCGCACGGCGTCACCGGCCACATCATCCCGTGGAACTACCCGCTGCAGATCTTCGGCCGCAGCGTCGGCGCGGCGCTGGCAACCGGCAACGCCTGCGTGGTCAAGCCGGCCGAGGACGCCTGCCTGTCGCTGCTGCGCGTGGCCGAGATCGCCGCCGAAGCCGGCCTGCCCGAAGGTGCGCTCAATATCGTCACCGGCTATGGCCATGAGGCCGGCGCCGCGCTGGCCCGCCACCCGGGCATCAATCACATCTCGTTCACCGGCTCGCCGCAGACCGGCAAGCAGGTGGCCCAGCTCGCCGCCGAGAACCACGTGCCGGTCACGCTGGAACTGGGCGGCAAGTCTCCGCAGGTCGTCTTTGCCGATGCCGATGTGGACGCGCTCGTGCCCGTGATCGTCAACGGCATCGTGCAGAACGCCGGCCAGACCTGCTCGGCGGGCAGCCGCGTGCTGGTGGAACGCCAGCTTTACAATGCGCTGCTGGACCGGCTCGCCTCGGTATTCGAGTCGCTGCGTGTCGGCCCCTCCGAACTGGACCTGGAATGCGGCCCTCTGATCAGCCGCAAGCAGCAGCAGCGCGTGTGGGACTTCGTCTCCGACGCACAGCACGCCGGCATCGCGGTCATGGCGCAGGGCCAGATCGTCGCGGATGCGCCGGAGTCCGGCTATTACCAGGTGCCGATGCTGTTCCGCGACGTTCCGCCCGCGCACCGGCTCGCGCAGGAGGAGGTTTTCGGCCCGCTGCTGGCCGCGATGCCGTTCGACACCGAAGCCGAAGCCGTGGCGCTGGCCAACGGTACGCCTTACGGACTGGTGGCGGGATTGTGGACGCGTGACGGCGGCCGGCAGCTTCGCCTCGCGCGCAAGCTGCGCGCCGGCCAGGTCTTTATCAACAACTACGGTGCCGGCGGCGGCGTGGAGCTGCCCTTCGGCGGCACCGGCCAGTCCGGCTACGGCCGCGAGAAGGGCTTCGAGGCCCTCTACGCCTTTACCACCCTGAAAACCATTGCCATTCAACATGGGTAACATCAATTTTCTGTCGATTGCCTTTGCCATCTTCTTTTTCTGGATGGCCTGGCATGTGAAGAACAAACGCGCGACCAATCCGTCCGGCATGCCGCGCCTGCAGGTCTTCAAGCGCAAGTGGGGCGACACCGTGGGCGACCGCGTGCACTGGTGCCTCTATGTGGCGCTGCCGTTCCTGCTGGCCGTGATGATGGTGGCCAACGCCTTGCGCGGGCGCGGGCCATTCGCGCACTGAGCGGCCGGACGCCTCGCACGACATAACAAACCCAAGGAGACAAGCGATGAGACTGGCAGACAAGGTAGCGGTGGTAACCGGCGGCGGGTCCGGCTTTGGCGAAGGCATCGCGCATACGTTCGCGCGCGAAGGCGCCCGTGTCATGGTGGCCGACCTGCGCGAAGACGCCGCCGAGCGCGTGGCCGCCGCGATCCGCGCAGCCGGCGGCCAGGCGCGTGCGGTGCGCGCCGACGTCTCGCGCGAAAGCGACACGCAGGCCATGCGCGATGCCGCGCTGGCCGCCTTCGGCGACGTGCACATCGTCGTCAACAACGCCGGCACCACCCACCGCAACAAGCCGATCCTGGAGATCACCGAGGACGAGTTCGACCGCGTCTATGCGGTCAACGTCAAGAGCATCTTCTGGTCGGCGCGCGCCTTCATCCCGCATTTCCGCCAGCGTGGCGGCGGCGTGTTCGTCAACATCGCATCGACCGCCGGCATCCGGCCGCGCCCGGGCCTGGTCTGGTACAACGGCAGCAAGGGCGCCGTCATCACCGCGAGCAAGGCCATGGCGGCGGAGCTCGGTCAGGACAATATCCGCGTCAACTGCGTGAATCCCGTGATCGGGGCCACCGGCCTGCTCGAAGAGTTCATGGGCATGCCCGACACGCCCGAGAACCGCGCGAAGTTCCTCGCCACCATCCCGATGGGACGCATGTCGACCCCGCCCGATGTCGCCAATGCCTGCCTGTACCTGGCCAGCGACGAAGCCGCGTTCATCACGGGCACCTGCATCGAAGTGGACGGCGGCCGCTGCGTATAGTCGCGCCCTCCGTTCCCGCAATAGCCGTAGCTGCAACACCGAAGCGTCATAGAAGCGTCAGAGAAGCGCAAACATCCCGAGGAGACAGCATGACAACGACTGCAGTGAACCCCGGCGTCGGCGACGCCGAGTTTGAAGACGCCACTTACCGCAAGGTGAGCTGGCGCCTGGTGCCTTTCCTGCTGCTGTGCTACGTAGTGGCCTACCTGGACCGCGTCAACGTGGGCTTTGCCAAGCTGCAGATGCTCAGCGACCTGAAATTCAGCGAGACCATCTACGGCCTCGGCGCGGGCATCTTCTTCATCGGCTACTTCCTGTTCGAAGTGCCGAGCAACGTGATCCTGCACAAGGTCGGCGCACGCATCTGGATCGCCCGCATCATGATCACGTGGGGCGCCATTTCCGCGGCGATGATGTTCGTCACCACGCCGACCATGTTCTACGTGCTGCGCTTCCTGCTCGGCATCGCGGAGGCCGGCTTCTTCCCCGGCATCATCCTGTACCTGACCTACTGGTACCCGGCCAACCGGCGCGGACGCACCACCACGTTCTTCATGACCGCCATCGCGCTGTCGGGCGTCATCGGCGGCCCGCTGTCGGGCTGGGCGATGCAGGCCTTCGACGGCCACAACGGCTGGTCCGGCTGGCAGTGGATGTTCCTGCTTGAAGGCATCCCGTCGATCCTGGTCGGCCTGATGGTGCTGGCCTACCTCGACGACCGCATCGCGCACGCCAGGTGGCTCACCGCCGAAGAGAAGGCGCTGCTCGAGCGCAATATCGCCAGCGAGGACGCGCACAAGGAAGACCCGCCCATCCGCACCGTGTTTTCAAGCCCGCGCGTATGGTTGATGAGCGCGATCTACTTCTGCTTCGTGATGGGCCTGTATGGCGTGAGCTTCTGGCTGCCGACCATCATCAAGCAGACCGGCGTCAAGGGCGCGCTCGACATCGGCCTGCTGACTGCGATTCCGTATGGCTGCGCCGTGATCGGCATGGTGCTGGTCGCGTTCAGCGCGGACCGTTCGGGCGAGCGCCGCTGGCACATTGCGATCCCGGCCGCGCTCGGCGCACTGGGCCTGGTGCTCTCGGTGCAATGGCATGACAGCACTGCGCTGGCCATGGTGGCGCTCACGCTGGCCACCATCGGCATCCTGACCACGCTGCCGCTGTTCTGGAGCCTGCCCACGGCCTTCCTGGCCGGCACCGGCGCGGCTGCCGGCATCGCGCTGATCAACTCGCTCGGCAACCTCGCTGGCTTCCTGAGCCCGTATGCGGTCGGCTGGCTCAAGGACCTGACCCACAGCACCGATTCCGGCATGTACCTGCTCGCCGCCTGCCTGGTGGTGGGTGCTGCACTGACGTTGTCGGTCCCGGCCAGGCTGGTCAGCCGCAAGACGTAATCCTTCCGTCCTTCGCACGCCCCGGACTGCCGCGGCGTGCACATCCCGGGTGGCCCGCGCGCCACCCGCCTCCCGCAAGGCGCCCTCCTCCGACAAGCATGTAGGAGCCTGACCGGCAGTGCGCCCAGGCATTGCTCCCTTAGCATGGAAGCGACATCCGCCTGGCCCGTAAGGGGCGCTGGCGGCACTGTCCTTCCCTCTTTCGTCAAGGAGGCCAAGATGCGGCAACTATCTTTGCAAAGCTCGCGCCCCATCCACCTGCAAGACACGCGAGGACGGCGCGCAAGGGCACTGCGACTGGCCCTTTTCACGGGCGCATGCGCAGTGGCAATGCTTGCGTTCGTGCCTGCTGCGGGACAAGCCCAGACTTACACGGCCCCGGCGGATGCCGCGGCCGCGCCCATGACACCCACTCCGCCGGCGCCTGGCACGCCGCCGCTGCCGCCCACCACGGCGGCACCGCCGGCTGCGGCGCCTGCGCCGACACCGGCGCCGATTAACACGGCTCCGGCAGCACCGTCGCCCCCGCTGGCGGCGCCCTCCCCGCCGCTGGCCGTACCTCCGCCACCGCCACCGCGCGATGCGATGGTGCAGCGCAAGTCCGGGTCGGTGACCTACATCTGCGGCGGCGTTGCTACGGATGAACAGCGCGCACTGTCCGCGCAGTCCGGCGACTACAACATGGGGCTGCTCTTCACCCAGGGCCCGCGCGGCGAATACCTGTCCGACGTCAACGTGACGCTGACGCGCAATGGTCGCGAAGTCGCGAACTTCGTGGCGGACGGCCCGAAGTGCCTGCTGCGCGCACCGGCAGGCAGCTACAACGTGCGGGCCACGTATGAGGGCCGGACCAAGACGCAGGTGGTCAGCACGGGTACGCACAATGCGCAGATGCGCTGGTAACTGACCACGTGGCCGCGCGTGATCGCGCGTGATCGCGCGTCACCACGCCAGTTCGCTCAACGATGTTCGGAAAGAAGGTGGGCCGCCCCATGGCGGCCCACTCTGCTTTCCCGGTCCTTCGCAAACCGCGTCAGGGCGCCGGTTGATCCCCGAGCATCTGCGCGACGGAACCCGCCGCCCGGGCGGCCCGTGCGCCAATCAGCCGCTGCAACGTGCCGAGCAGTTCGTCCTCGTTGTAGGGCTTGCCGAGGTACACGTCCACGCCGATCTCCTGCGCGTAACGGCGATGCTTCTCCGCCGTGCGCGACGTGATCATCACCAGTGGCATGTGGGTCGTGCGGCTGTCGGAACGTACGTTCCGGGTCAGGTCGAAGCCGTCCATGTGCGGCATCTCGATGTCGACCAGCATGGCGTCCGGCATCACATCCTGGAGCTGCTTGAGCGCATCGACGCCGTCGCGGGCGAGCAGTACCTCGTAGCCGGCGCGCGTCAGCAGGCGGTGGGCGGCCTTGCGTACGGTCAGCGAATCGTCCACCACCATCACCGTCGGCTGCACCACCAGGCCCGGAACCGGCGTCGCGGCGCCATCGCCAGCCAGCTCCGCGACCGCGCCAAGCGGCTGCGTTGCCGACGGCTGCACGGCGGCGGGCGCCACTTCACCGCGCACGCGCTCGAAACGCTGGGCCAGCACCACCGGGTTGTAGATCAGCACGATCTCGCCGTCGCCCATCGTCGTGGCACCGGCAATGCCTTCCAGGCGCGCCAGGTGCGGACCGATGTGCTTGACCACCACTTCGCGGTTGCCCACCACTTCGTCCACGTGCACGGCGACGCGCTCGGTACCGCTGCGCACGATGACGACCGGCGAATACTTGCGCCCGGACGGACTGGCCGCGCTTTCCTCGAGCAAGGCGCCGAAGTAATGGAACGGCACCTCGCCGCCGGCGACGGTGAGATGCCCCTGATTGTAGGCATCGAGCAGGGCCTGCGTACGCAACTGCTGAACCTGGTCGATCATGCCGCTCGGCATGGCATACATGCGGCCGCCCAGCACCACCACCAGCACCTGCGTGATCGCCGTGGTCAGCGGCAGGTGCACCGTGAATGTCGTGCCGCGACCAGCTGTCGTCGACAGCGTGATGCGGCCGCCCAGCGCCACGGTCTCCGCGCGGACCACGTCCATGCCGACGCCGCGGCCGGCGAGTTCCGAAACGGCGTCGGCGGTCGAGAAACCGGGCGTAAAGATCATCTCGGTCAGCCGCGCGTCGCTGGCTTCATCATCATGCGCCAACAGGTCGCGCTCCACGGCGCGCGCGCGGATCCGCCCAAGATCAAGGCCCGCTCCGTCATCGACGAAATGCAACACGACTTCGTTGCCTTCCTGCTGCACTTCCAGCGTCAGCGAACCGGCCGCCGACTTCCCTGCGGCGCGGCGAGTCTCAGCGGTCTCGATGCCATGCACGACGGCATTGCGGATCAGGTGCTCGATCGGGCCGGCCATGCGGTCCAGCACGGACCGGTCGACTTCCACCGTACCGCCCTGGATCAGCAGCCGGACCTCCTTGCCGGTCTCCGCGGCGGCCTGGCGCGCGACGCGGTAGAGGCGCTCGGCCAGCGCGTCGAACTGCACCATGCGCGCCTGCATCAGCCCGCGCTGCAGGCCGCGCGTGAGCCGCGCCTGCGCGGCCAGGTCGCCCGCGGTACGGTCAAAGCCGCGGTGCAGGTTCTGCTCCACGGTGGCCACGTCGTTGACCGACTCGGCCATCATCCGCGTCAGTTCCTGGAAGCGCGTGAAACGGTCGAATTCCAGCGGATCGAATTCCTGCCGGTGCTGGGCGTCGGCGATGCGCGAAGCCATCTGCGATTCGGCCTGGATCTCGATCTCGCGCAACTGGCCGCGCAGACGCGCCACGTTGTCGTTCAGTTCGCCCAGGTAGGCGCGCATGGCATCGAGTTCGCTTTCCAGCCGCGCACGCGTGGCGCCGACTTCGCCAGCCTCGTTGATCAGCGTATCGAGCGCACGGGCCTGCACGCGCACCAGCGCGCGCTGGCGCTCGGCTGCATCCGACACCTGCGCTAGCTCGCCACTGGAGGCCTTGGTGACGGGCATCGGCAACGCAGGGCCAGCGCTCTCCGGCTTAGTGACTTCGGCGCTGGCCATCACCGGCGGCGCGGGCGGTTCCGGCGCGGCCAGCCCGTTGATGACATCAGGATCGTCCGGCACGAGCAGGCGGCCAGCCTGCAGCGCCTCCACGTGCATCAGGATCCGGTCGTACCACGCGTACAGGCGGGCAAACAACTGCGGGCCGACACGCTGCGCGCGCAGGCTGGCGTCGAGCAGCGTTTCCATCTCGTGCGCGGCCTGGCCCAGCGCCATGGCGCCCGCCATGCGCGCACTGCCCTTGAGCGTATGCAGCGCGCGCAGCACCAGGCCACCTTGCCGTGTGTCTTCGGGTGCCGCTTCCCACGTGCGCACGAGCCGGCCGAGTTCGGGCAGGCTGCTATGCGCCTCTTCCAGGAAGATCTCGACGAGGGTCGCGTCCAGCTCGGCGGCATCGGCCTGCACGACTGCCGGCGGCAGCGCACGCGCCGGCGCCGGCAACGGGATCACCACCGCGTCATGCGTCACAGTTGCCGGCGCCGGCACTGCCGGGCGCGAGGACTCCGGCGCGGCGGGCGGTTCCGCTTCCACGTGCGGCTCGGGTACGGACGGTTGCAGCTGGCCGAACAGGCTGGCCACGGAATCATCCGGGCCGGCGGGCACCTCGGGTGCCGGCACCAGGACACGCGGGCGCAGCATGGCACGCTCGCCGAACTCGGTCAGGCTGCGGTGCAGGCTGGCATCCGCCTCGGGCCAGACGCCCGCGGCGAACTGGTGGAGCATGCCACGCAGCCGTTCGACCGCCTGCTCCAGCAGGCGGAAGTCGCCGGGATGCATGGCAACGGGGTGCGAGCCGAGCTGCAGCAGCAATTGCTCGAGCGCCTCGGCAATCTCGCGCACCGGCTCCAGCCCGACCGTCGACGCGCTGCCCTGCAGCGTATGCGCAACGCGCAGCGCCAGCTCGCTCGGGCACGGGTGGTTCTCATGGCGCCACTCGGAAATGTCGGTGGCGAACTGGCGCAGGAGGTCGTCGGCTTCCTGCAGGTAGACGTTGTAGAGCGGCAGGCCAATGCGGATCGGGCCAATCACCTTGAAGTTGTCATCCTCGGTGGACAACGCCCCCGACAGGCGGAAGGGAATCACGTTGCCCTCGCCCCCGTCGGCGGTATCCGCAGGCGCATCCGTCCCGGCCTCCGGACTCGCTGCCGAAGCATCCACAGCCAGGATGTCAGGTAGCAGCGCATCCTCGATGACAGCCGGGTGGGGCTCCGCTGCGGCGGAACCTGCGGGCGCTTCCGGCTGCGGATCGCGGACGGCCTCGGCCGCGGCCACCAGCGGCGCGATGTCATGCGCCGCGCCGGCATCGCGATGCAGCAGCGCCACCCACGCGGACAGCTCCGCATGCGCGCGCCGCAGCAGGTTGAGCAGAGCCGGCACCGGCTCGCGCGCCTCCGCGATCCACAGGTTCATCACCTGCTCCACGGCCCAGGCGGCCTCGCCGTAGCGGTGCAGGCCGACCATGCGGCTGGAGCCCTTGAGCGTATGGAACGCGCGCCGGATGCGGCTTAGCGTATCGGCATCGCCAAGCGCTTTCAGACCCGAACCCAGATCGGCCGCGATGCCGCCGAGAACTTCGTCGGCCTCGTGCAGGAAGATCCCGAACAGCTCGGCGTCCAGGGCCGCGCCGTCGTCCGGCGCCTGCGCCTGTGCGGTCGCCTGCGAGGCAACCGGCATCGGCTCGGCCAGTGCCGCCACCAGCCGGTCGCCGGTGTCACTGCCTGCAAGCCACGCGTTGAGTTGCGTGGTCGCCTCCGTGGCCTGGCGTCGCAGCGCGGCATTGTCGTCGATGGCAGCCTGGTCAGCCAGCGTCTGCAGCGCTGCGCGCAGTCGCTGAATCGTCGGCGTGTCGGCCGTGGCACCGGTGCGGAGCGCTTCGCTGGCAGCGGCACGTGCCACCGACAGCGGATCGCTGCTGACAGCACCTGCCTGACGCGGCGCCAGCCCCTCGTCAGGATCCTCGTCCTGCGTTTCATGAGGGGTGCGGCCCAGCTCCAGCGCATCGATGAACGCATGCACGGTGCCCAGCGTCTCGGCAATGGCAGCCAGGGACTCGCCACGCAAGGCTTCATCGGCGACGGTGCCCAGCATGCCGGCTTGGCGCACGGCCTCCTGCACGGCTTCGCCGGCCCGCTGCGCCTCATCGCCCAGCGCTGCCGGCAGGATGTCGGTGTGCTGCAGCGCGTCCAGCGTGCTTCGCAAGGCCTCGAAGGCCTGCACGGCCTCCGCCAGGCTGTTCCCGGCATCGGGCCGGGCGGCATTGCGGTCATAGGTATCAAGCCACGATTCACCGCCGTCAAGCTGGGCGCGCAACTGCGCGATTGCCTGCACGCGCGCCGCCTGGGCGCGGGCTTCGTCGGCCATGCGCGCGAGCCATGCCGGCGCCGCGGCGGCCGGGTCGGCCAGGCATTGCGCCAGCTCCTCGCAGCGTGCGGCAAAGACCGCTGCCGCGGGGTTCGGGCTCATGCCGTGCACGCGCCAGGGCAAGGCCAGCGCGCGCGACAGGAACACGGCAATGCCGGTGGCGCCCAGCGCCTCGCCGCGCCCAGGTTCGCCCGCCGGCCTGAGCGCGGCCTGCGACAGGCATAGCTGCAAGGCCGGCTGCGCAAGCGGCTGCGCGGCCTCGGCCAGCGCCGCCAGCGCGATTTCCCAGGCGGCGGGATCGCCTTCGGCGGCACGCTCCAACCCTGCGGCAGCCTGCTGCAGGTTACGGGTATCGATAGGATCGAGCCAGCCGTAGTAGCGCAGGCGGTGGTCGGCACCGGGCGTGGCGTGCGCGCGGTCGAGGCGGAACGCCTGCACGGTACGCGCGATGTCGGCGCGCAACGTCATCACCGCACTCTCGTCGGCATCGTGCAGAGGAGACTCCGCCTGCTCCGCCAAGGTGCAGACCAGCAGGAAGATGGCGTCGTTGAGCAGGGCCTGCGGCACGCGCACCTGCCCCTGCTGGTATTGACGCAGCAGCAGGTGGGCCCGGCCGGCAAAGCGCTTCGCCAGCAGGTCTGACGGCAGCAAACCGTGGGCCAGGGCACGGAACGCCAGCGACAGCACATGCCAGATTCCGCGGTCCGGGTGGTCGGTGGCGCGGCGTGCCTCCTGCTCGCTGGCCCGTACTTCGTCCAGCGCCTCCTGCAGCGGCAGGTACGCCTCGCGCAGCCGCTGGGACTCGTTGCACTGCACCGGCAGGCGCAGCGCCTTGAGCAGTGCCGCTTCGTAGCGCTGCCGCGCGCGCGTGACGACCGATGCGTTGCGCGTGGGCAGCAGGATGCCGGGCAGCATCTGCAGCTCGTCGAGCCACAGGTCGGCCGGATGCACGCGCTCGTCGCCGAGCAGCGCCAGGATCTCCGCATATGGGCGGAACAGCCGCAGCGGGTCCTGTTCATCGCCCGCCATCAGGTCGTCGACGTACTCGGCAAGCGCCAGCACCCCGGCACGGAACAACGCAAGCGTGCCGGCATCGGCGGCCACGCCGCCGCCGTCAAGACTTTCGATCAGGCGCCGCAAGGCCTGGCAGTACGGATCGACCCCGCGCAGGCCCACGATATGCACCGCGCCGGCGGCCTGGTGCAATTGTTGCCCGGCCAGGCGCAGCGATGTGGTATCGCGCGCGCCGAGCGCCTCGGGCGCCTGCTGGACTTCTTCGACGTAGTGGGACAGCTCGGTCGCGGCGTCATCCAGCGCGGCGCGCAGGCTCGGTGCCACCCATGCCAGCACCGACAGGTCGCGCGAGGCGGGGGCGGCTGGTTCCGCCACATCCGGCAGCGCCGCAGACTGGGTCGGGTCCTCCGGCAACAGCACCTGTTGCTGCGGCTCGGCGGGATCACGCGAAAAGGGAGAATTCAAAGACATCACGGCTTCCATTGCGGCCTTTGCGCGCGGGTCGGGGCAGTCCGGACGCCACGGCGGGCGTCATCCTGGTCAGGCAATCTTGAATCGCGATACGGAATTGCGCAGTTCTTCGGTCAGCTGCGTCAGCTCGCGCACCGAGCTCGCGGTCTGGCGGGTACCGGCGGTGGTCTGCTCGGTGGCCTGCAGAATGCGTTCGATGTGACGGGCGACGCCGCCGGCCAGGTCGGCCTCGTGCGAGGTGGAACGGGAAATCTGCTCGATCAGCTCGGCAAGCTGGCGCGACACGCGGCCGATCTCCTGCAGAGCGGTACCTGCATTGTCAGATAGTCGCGCACCTTCCACCACGCCCTGCGTGCTGCGCTCCATGGCGTGCACGGCATCCTGGGTATCGGTCTGGATGGTGCGGATCAGCGCGCCGATCTGCTTGGTGGCCTCGCCGGAGCGTTCGGCCAGGCGCTGCACTTCTTCGGCCACCACCGTGAAGCCGCGACCGGCTTCGCCGGCGGACGCCGCCTGGATGGCGGCATTCAGTGCCAGCACGTTGGTCTGCTCGGTAATGTCCGAGATCAGCTCGACGATTTCACCGATCTCCTGCGACGACTCGCCCAGGCGCTTGATACGCTTGGATGTTTCCTGGATCTGCTCGCGGATGTCGTTCATGCCCGCGATGGCGTTCTGCACGGCCTGCTGCCCCTGCTCCGCGGCGGTCAGCGAGGCGCGCGCCACGTTGGCCGATTCGGCCGCGCCGCGCGAAACCTGCGTGATGCGGTCGGCCATGTCCACAACCGACTCGCCGGTCTGGCGGATCTGGCGCGACTGCTCTTCGGTCGTGGCCGCGAGCTGGTTCGAGGTCGCCTGCACCTGGCCCGAGGCCAGTGTCACCTCCCCTGCCGTCTGCTGCACGCGGCCCACCAGTTCGCGCAGTTCTTCCACCGTGTAGTTCACCGAGTCGGCAATGGCGCCGGTGATGTCCTCGGTCACGGTCGCCTGGCGCGTGAGGTCGCCGTCGGCGATGTCCTGCAGCTCGTTCATTAGCTGCAGAATCGCCTTCTGCGTGGTGTCGTTGTTGCGCTTTTCCTCCAGCCTGCGTGTTTCGGCTTCACGCTCGCGCGCCTCGGCTTCGAGCGCACGCAGGCGTGAGTCGCGCAGGTACAGCGCGGCCAGGCCCGCCAGGCACAGCAGCGTCATCAGCGCCGAGACCACCGTCGCCCCGAGCGTCACAGGGCGGTAACGCGCTGCCTCGGCGTAAGCCTTCTGCAGCGCGGACAATTCGCCGCGCAGGGCTTCGTTGTCGTTGAAGATCTGCTGCTGCGCGCGCTTGGCGGCAATCAGGCCGGGCAGGTTCTGCAGGATCGTCTGGGTGGTCTTCTGCACCGCGTCGAAGCGTTGCGAAAGCTGCTGCAGGTAGGAGCGCGTCTCGGCATCGCTGGCGGCGTTGAGCCGCAGCGCCTCACTGCCGTTGAGCAGGCCGTCGAGCGTCTCGCGGAACGTGTTGGTGTCCTTGCCGAGCAGGAACGCGGTCTCGGGGTTCACGCCTTCGCCTGACAGGAACTCGTTCAGGTTCTTGCCCAGGCGCTGCGTCAGCATCACGAGCTGGGCCGAAGCGGCCACCTCGCGCGAGTTGGAACCGGACTGCAGCTTGAGCGCGGCGACCTGTTCCGCGGCTTCAAGCAGTTCAGGGTTCGAGGCGTTGAAGACCTGCAGCGTCTGGCCGATCGTGGTCAGCACCGGCTGCTGCGCGAGCACGTCGGCGGCGCTCTTCTCGCTGCGCTTCCACGAGCTGATCGCGGTTTCCAGCAGCGGCTGCGCCGCGCCCGTGGTCGCGCGCACCTGCTTGGCGTCGCTGCCTGCCAGCAGCGCCTGCAAGTCTTCCGCCAGGGCCTCCTTGGACTGGCGCAGCTGCGTGAACGCCTGCACGTTGCCCAGCAGCGCCACCGGCGCGGCCTTGCCCAGGCGCTGCGAGTGCATCAGCATGTCGCCGGAGACCTCGATCTGCGCGGCGGCGTTGTTGGCGATGCGGTTGTCCATGTACACCGAGCCAAGCAGCGCAACCAGCGACACCACCACGCCGATGGTGAGCGCGCGCTGCTGCGAAGAGAACGGCATGCGTTCCAGCCATGCCGCCACGGCATCGACAGGGGTGCGGCCCAACCCGTTGCCACGCGTGCCCGCGCCGGCGCGGTCCTCCACCAGGCCAGCAGCCGCGTTGGCCGCCGGCGTCCGGCGTCCCAGGCTGATTTTCTTGAACCCCATAGCACCCTCTATCCGTTGAATCGTTGTCTGGGGCGGCCTCGACCCGGGCCACCGCGTTATTTGTTCTGTCGCCTGCGGGCGCCGCGATTCACCGCGCCGGACCATCCGCACCGGCTAGTCCGCCACGCGCCCCGCCTGGAGAAAGGCCGGCGCATCGAGCAGCGCATGCACATCCAGCACCTGCCAGGCGCGGCCGTCGCCATCATCGAGACGCCGGCCTTCCCAGGCGGCGCCGGCCGCCACATCCAGCGCGGGCGCGCGCAGATCCGCCGCGTGGCGCAGGCCGACCACGCGCGTGGCCAGGATGCCGCAGGCCCGCTCGACCTGGCGCGACAGCACCACGATCTTGCTGCCCGGCTGCAGCGGGGTCGGGCCGTCGCCGCAGAACAGGCCGAAATCCACTACGCCAAGCAGGCTGCCGCGCGCATTGACCAGGCCGGCATACCATGGCTGCGTCAGCGGCACGCGGCTCGGATGGCGCATGTCGAGCACCTCGCCGGTCTGCGCGAGCGGCAGCAGCCAGCCGCGCTGGCCAACCTGAAGCGCCAGGTAGCTGTCCGTTGCGGGCACGCTGCGCGCTTCGCGAAGGCGCCTGGCCAGCATGGCCTGATAGTCCTGCAATCGGGTCTGGCGGGTGCGGAGGTCTTGGCGTGGCGCGTTCATGTGGCGTCCCCAGCTTACTGGCGAGAACGGGTGCCGTCAGTGGGACAGCGCCGCAATCTTGGTGAGCAATTCCTTGCTGTCGACCGGCTTGACGATATAGTCGGACGCCCCCTGGCGCATGCCCCAGATGCGGTCGGTGTCCAGTCCCTTGCTGGTGCACATGATGACGGGGATGTCCTTGAAGCGGTCGTCGCGCTTGATGGCACGCGTGGCCTGGTAGCCGTTCTGGCCAGGCATCACCACGTCCATCAGGATCAGGTCGAAGGCCTCGGCCTCGAGGCGCGCGAAGGCCTGGTCGCTGTTGCCTGCGACCGAAACCTTGAAGCCCTGCTTGCCGAGCAGGTCGGACATAAACAGGGCTTCGGTGGGCGAGTCATCGACGATGAGGATCTTGTTGATGGTTGTCATGAGTCAGTTCCTTGAATCCGGGTCATGCCGGCAGCGCGTTGCCGGCCGCCAGGCCGGGCAGGCAGGTCTGGACGGCCTGCAGCAGCGAATCGCGCGTAAACGGCTTGGCAAGGTGATCCTGCGCGCCGACCAGGCGCCCGCGCGAGCGGTCGAACACGCCATCGCGCGAGGACAGCATGACCACGGGAATGGCGTGGAAACGCGGACTTTTCTTGATCAGCGAGCAGGTCTGATAGCCGTCGAGACGCGGCATCAGGATGTCGCAGAAGATGAGGTCGGGGTGCATGTCGCCGACCTTGGCGAGCGCTTCGAAACCGTCCTCGGCAAGCACGACCTCATAGCCTGCCTGCGAAAGGAAGATCTCCGCCGTACGGCGGATGGTGCTGGAATCGTCGATTACCAGCACTCTGCGCGAAGATGCCGGCGCGCACGCCGGCACCTGTTCCGGCTGCGCGCTGGCGCCGGCATTGACCCGATGGTTTTCTAGTGGTTGAGCGACCCGCATATTGTTCCCGCGACCAGCGTCTCCCTGCGGAGCACCGGCAATCTCTTGAGAACACCCGTGCGAAGCAGCCTGGTCTGGCCAGCGGCCCCGACGGAACCCCGATTTAATCTTCCCTACAAAAGGCCGGTCAGATGACCGGCCTGTGGCGGCACGTGGAACCCGCACCTGCCTTTCCGTCCTTTGCCACCCCCGGAGGGCGGGGTGGACGGAGAATCATTTTGCGACAGAGTGTGACAAGACGCCGGAGGGCCGTCAATCCGGAGCACCCGGCACGGCCCGGCGAATTGTCGCGTCGGCGCGACGCGACACCGCGCACGCGACGCCAGCGAGCCGTGGCGTCAGATCGCCACCATCTCGAAATCTTCCTTGCGGGCCCCGCACTCCGGGCACGTCCAGTTGATGGGCACGTCTTCCCATTTGGTGCCCGGGGCAATGCCGTCTTCCGGCGCGCCGGCAGCTTCATCGTAGATCCAGCCGCAGATCAGGCACATCCAAGTCTTGTATTCCATAACAGGCGCTGGTCGCTCTCCATTAAAATTCAGCGCAGATGGTACCGAATCGGCGCCGACGGCGCCAGCCGCTCAGCCAGATCGGGCCAAATCCGCCGTGTTCGCGCACGTTAGCGTACAAATACAGGACAAAAGCCGCGCTGCTCCACGTATGCGCCGCCTTGCCCATCCTTTTGGCGCCAGATCGCGTCCGCTTGAACGCGTTTCCCGAGTTTTAGACCCAGGCAGACCATGTCCCTTAACCAGCAGCTCTTCGACCGCGCCCAGCAAACCATCCCCGGGGGCGTCAATTCGCCCGTGCGGGCCTTCCGCTCGGTGGGCGGCACGCCGCGCTTCATCACGCGAGCCGAAGGCGCCTATATGTGGGATGCCGACGGCCAGCGCTATATCGACTACATCGGTTCCTGGGGCCCGATGATCGTGGGCCACGCCCACCCGGACGTGGTGCGAGCGGTGCAGGAGACCGCCGCGCACAGCTTCTCGTTCGGCGCGCCGACCGAAGCCGAGATCACGATGGCCGAGGAAATCTGCAAGCTGGTGCCGTCCATCGAGCAGGTGCGGCTGGTCTCGTCCGGCACCGAGGCCACCATGAGCGCGCTGCGCCTCGCGCGCGGCTTCACCGGCCGAGACCTGATCATCAAGTTCGAAGGCTGCTACCACGGCCACGCCGACAGCCTGCTGGTCAAGGCCGGCTCGGGCCTGCTGACGTTTGCCGACACCACGCAGAACGCGCCGTCGTCCGCAGGCGTGCCCGCCGACGTGACGCGCCACACCATGGTGCTCGAGTACAACAATGTCGAGCAGCTGGAGCAGGCCTTCGCGAAGCACGCGGGCGAGATCGCCGCCGTCATCGTGGAGCCGGTCGCCGGCAACATGAACCTCGTGCGCGCGAGCGACGCCTTCCTGAAGGCCATGCGCGATCTGTGCACGCGCGACGGCGCCGTGCTGATCTTCGACGAAGTCATGACCGGCTTCCGCGTGGCTCTGGGCGGCGCCCAGGCGCACTACGGCATCACCCCGGACATGACCTGCCTGGGCAAGGTCATTGGCGGCGGCATGCCGGCGGCGGCTTTTGGCGGCCGGCGCGACATCATGGCAAAGCTGGCACCGCTGGGCGGCGTGTACCAGGCCGGCACGCTGTCCGGCAACCCGCTGGCGGTGGCCGCCGGCCTGACCACGCTGCGGCTGATCCAGGCGCCGGGTTTCTACGACAAGCTCGCCGCGCAAACCCGCAAGCTGGCCGACGGCCTCGCCGAAGCCGCCCGCGCCGCCGGCGTGCCATTCGCCGCCGATGCGATCGGCGGCATGTTCGGCATCTACTTCCGCGAGGGCGTGCCGGGCAGCTTTGCCGAAGTCACGAAAAGCGATACCACGCGCTTCAACCGCTTCTTCCACGCGATGCTCGACAACGGCGTGTACCTGGCGCCCTCGGCGTTCGAGGCGGGCTTTGTCTCCGCCTGCCACGATGACACCATCCTGCAGGCCACGCTGGACGCCGCGCGCAAGGCCTTCGCGGCCTGACCGGAGCCCTCCCGGGGTAGCCGCCGGTGGTAACGCGCCGTGCGCTACACTTGAGATTCGTCTCAACCCGGGAGCCCACGATGCGCGCCTCATTGCCCCTGTCCTCGACCTCGAACCGGGCTGCCGGCTGGTTCCGCTGGCTGTTGCTGGCCTGCCTGGCCAGCCTGCTGTCGGCCTGCGGCTACAACGACTTCCAGACCAGGGACGAGGCGGTCAAGGCGGCCTGGGGCGAGGTCGTGAACCAGTACCAGCGGCGCGCCGACCTGATCCCCAACCTGGTCAACACGGTCAAGGGCTACGCCACGCACGAGCGCGAGACGCTCGAGGCCGTGACCAAGGCACGCGCCGCCGCCACCAGCATCCAGGTATCGCCCGAGACCCTGAACAATCCTGAAGCGTTCAAGCGCTTCCAGGAGGCGCAGGGTGAGTTGTCCAGCGCCCTGTCGCGCCTGCTGGCGGTGTCGGAGAACTACCCGCAGCTCAAGGCCGATGCCTCGTTCCGCGACTTGCAATCGCAGCTCGAAGGCACCGAGAACCGCATCACCGTAGCGCGCCAGCGTTACATTGCCGCCGTGCGCGACTACAACGTGCTCGCGCGCAGCTTCCCCACCAACCTCACGGCCATGGTGTTCAAGTACGAGGTCAAGCCTTCCTTTGCGGTGGAGAACGAGAAGGCCATCTCCACGCCCCCTGCCGTGAAGTTCTGACAGCAAGGCACGCATCATGGGCACCCTGACGGACTTGCCCGCCTTCCGCTCCTGGCGCCGCTGGCTGGCCGCCCTGCTCTGGCTGGCCAGCTCGCTGGCGCTGCCGGCCCTGGCGGCCAATGACGGGTTCGTACCGGTGCCGCCCCTGACCCAGCGCGTCACCGACCTGACCAATACCCTTTCCGCCACCCAGCGCACCGCGCTGGAAAACGTGCTGGCCGAGTACGAGCAGCAGCGCGGCAGCCAGATCTTCGTGCTGATGCTGCCGACGACCGAGCCCGAGACCATCGACGCCTACAGCATCCGCGTCGCCGACGCCTGGCGCGCCGGGCGCAAGGGCATCGACGACGGCGTGATCGTCCTGATCGCGAAGGACAATCCGCCCGGCCTGCGCAAGATGCGGCTGGAAGTCGGCCGCGGGGTACAGGGATCGCTCACGGACGCAATGTCCAAGCGCATCCTGCAGGACATCATGGCCCCCCACTTTCGCCAGAACGACTTCTACGGCGGACTGGCGGCCGGCATCTCCGCGATCCAGGCCACCATCGACAAGGAGGGCCTGGCCGGCCCGCAGCCGCGCAAGAGCGCGTCATCGTTCTGGTCGGACTGGCTGCCGGTGCTGTTCCCGCTCGCCATCATCCTGTTCTTCTTCCTGACGGCGGCCACGCGCCGGCGCGGCCCGCAGATCGTCACCTCGCCGCGTGGCCGCGACGTGATCGCCGGCGGGCTGGGCGGACTGGGCGGCTACGGCATGGGCAGCGACTGGGGCCGCCGGGGCGGCTTCGGTGGCGGCGGTGACTTCGGGGGCGGCGACTCGGGCGGCGGCTTCAGCGGTGGAGGCGGCGGCGGCTTCGACGGCGGCGGTGCCTCCGGCAACTGGTAAGGAGAGCGGACCATGCCATCGCTGCGACGCGCGCTGCGCCACCTCGGCACCACCCCCGGCACTGCCCGCCGCCACTTCCCGGCCGAGGCGCAACAGCAACTGCACGATGCCGTCCATGCCGGCGAAGCGCGCCACCGCGGCGAGATCCGGGTGGTCATCGAGTCCAGCCTGCCGCTCGGCCATGCCTGGGGCGGCACCACGGCGCGGGCGCGGGCACGCGCCTTGTTTGGCGCGCTGGAGGTGTGGAATACCGAAGAGCACACCGGCGTGCTGCTTTATATCAACCTGGCCGACCATGCGGTGGAATTGCTGGCCGACCGGGGTATCGATGGGCGCGTGGGGGCGAAGACGTGGCGCGCGGTTTGCGATGAACTGGCAGCAGGGCTGTCCAGGGATTTGTCGGTCAGGCCGGTGCTGAAGTCCGTAGGGCAGATTCATGATCTGCTGGCGGCGCATTTTCCATCCGATGGTGGCCGCAACCCAAATGAGCTGGATGACCGGCCGCTGGTTCTCTAGAGCGGAGCTTCCCCCGCATCCGCTGGTTTCCATTTCGCCCCGCCACGCTGGAAAGACTGCTTCAGCACGTTAGCGCTGCGCGAGTCATCTGTGCAACGCGGCGCCTATTCATGCGCGAAACATACCTTTGCCCGATATGGCGCCGAGCCTGCCCCGACTAAGCTGAGTGCACAAAGACATTCCAGCGATATGAAGTGGGATAACTGAATTCCGCTGGAACGAGGGGAAACCATGTCAGAAAGCCTCGCGCAGAAGGTGCAAGCAAGCGCCGCATCCAAAACAGACCTCCGGGAACTGCTATTGGAGTTGGCGCTAAGAGCTACTACCGCAGTCCTGCTTGCAGCTTTCGCGTATGGAGCGATCCGGCAATGGCTGGCAGACCCGTCGCGAATCACCCTCTTGCTGCTCGTGCTGGCAAGTTGCCTGACGCTCGGCCTGAGCCTGTTTGCCCGGGTCCCAAAGAAGCGGGACTGGAATCCCGTTACTGTGCTCTGCTCGCTGGGTGGCACATATTATTTCCTCGCAATCCAACTGGCGCCTGGCGCGCATCTCGCACCCGAGGCAGTTGGCGCAGGCCTGCAGGTCGCAGGGATTGCCTGGCAGATCTATGCCAAGCTCTCGCTGCGTTTCTCGTTCGGCATCCTGCCGGCAAATCGGGGAATCGTCTCCAGCGGCGCCTACCGCTTCATGCGTCATCCGATCTACCTGAGCTATCTGATCACCGATATCGGCTTCCTGATCACCAATTTCGGACTGCAGAACCTGCTGGTTTATGCGGGGCTGTACTCGCTGCAGGTCATGCGGATCAGTCGCGAAGAACGGCTGTTATCCGAGGATCCCGAATACCGGCGGTATCGCGATAAGGTGCGCTTTCGCGTATTGCCGGGTATCTACTGAGCCATCCGTAGATCACAAGCGGGGCATCGCCCCCCACCACGCCACCGGTTGCGCGGATAGTGCCCGCCAGTAGCCGGCCACAGGTACCAATCCCGCCGCAAGCACCTGCAGAACCAGCAGGAAGCCCACGCCCACCTGGCAGGCAAACTTCGCCAGGTGGCGTTGCCGACGGACTCGGCAACGACGCGCCACGCCGGCGCACGTATCACCCGTGAAATTGTTTTGGGGCCCAATGTTGGCAATACGAATCATTTCTGTTTGTGCCGGCAGAATCAAAGGCTTGGCGCTCTGGCCCGAGCCATTGCCGCCCCCGGAACTGCCGGGTCAAACAGTCTTCCCTCTGGCCTGGGTTTCACGAATGCAACCAGATCGCGCCGTCATGCCAACTACCGTGCAATTTTCGCTCCCCCATCCATAGAGATGAGATATGGATGGACCACTCATGCCACGACTCGTGCAAAGGTCTGTCATCGCACCGCCGGCCCGCGCCACGCCACGACTCACACCTGCCTCAGAGCCCCAATAGTCTTAGGGGTAAAGCCAATAGGCCGTGTAATCACGTCCACTTCTTGTAACGCGAGTGAAACCTGCGAGGCCCTCATCACGCGCAATGCTGGTGCCGCGGCGCCTCAGGTCTTTTGAACGACGCCTTCCCACATTCTGCGGACATTCATGATGGAAATGCCTTTCCAGCCACAGGGTGATGAGTATGAGTGTCGTTTCCATCGTCAGGCGGTTACCCCGGATCGTGACCAACGGCAGCGGCAGTAACAGAAATGGAACATTTTGGCGCTTCCAAATACTCGCGATTCTTATCCGACCCTCGTTTTCTCTTTTACTTTCAATGAGATGTCCGGCTCTGGCACGTTCGTCGCGAATATGTCCACGCGAACATGAAGCCCGGAATTGGGGAAGTCTGACACCGAAGTGCCAACACACTGGCAAACGTTCGATCGAGGTCAGTTTCAGAACGACTCCGCATCCCAGGGCGGGAATCGGGCTGGTGCTGTAGGCGTAGGGCCGCGCCGCAGGGAATGGCTCGCACCGACGCATACCGTTGCGGTCTGGGCCGGGAAGAACAGGTGAGGTCTTCAGGAAACCACGGGCCGCGCCAGCGCGGGCGGCCCGTGCAACCTGGAAAGTCGAAGCCAGCCATGGATGACCATGGCGGCGATGGGGACCGCGAGCACAGCGGGATGCCGGTGCGCCGGCATCACGAGGGTTAATAGCCAGGCCTGCAAGCAGGCGCGGCAAGAACAGAATTCGGGGAATACGCCCGGCCGACGCAACACGCACGCGCGGCCGGAGCGGGCCTGAGGGCCACCGAATCCGGTCCGGCAACCGCCGGCATCGGTTTCGTCAATAAAAAGATCCGGGGAAATCGTATGAGCACTTACGCCAATCGTCCGCTGCTCTACCTGTCGCAGCATCACGACGCCACATTGTGCAGGGCTCTCTCGCAACGCGGCTGGAAGATCAGCTTTGTGTCGAGCCTGCATGACCTCGAAGCGCTCTCGCACAATCCACAGCCCACTGCCGCCCTGCTCGATGTCCACAGCGGCTTCAGCGACATTGAGCTGGAGTCCTTCGAGCCCTGGCTGTCCCATCCGCTGATGAGCTGGATTGGCATCGTCGCCAGCCGCGACGCGCTCAGCGATGCGGCACGCCGCCTGCTCGGCCTCTACTTTGTCGACTACTACACCGCGCCGTTCGAGCTGGCGCAGCTGATGCACTCGCTCGGCCACGCACAAGGCATCGCGCAGATGCGGCCCGCCGCGCAGCGGGCGGCGAACAGCGTGCGTCCGGACGGCATGATCGGCAACTGCACGGCCATGCAGGCGCTGTTTCGCGGCATCGAGAAGGTCTCGCTCTGGGACACGCCCGTGCTGATCTCGGGCGAATCGGGCACGGGCAAGGAACTGGCCGCGCAGGCGATTCACCGCGCCAGCGAACGCGCGCAGAAGCCCTTTGTCGCCGTCAACTGCGCCGCCATCCCGCCCACGCTGCTGATGTCGGAGCTGTTCGGCTATGAGCGAGGTGCGTTCACGGGCGCGGCCAAACGCAAGCTCGGCCGCATCGAAATGGCTCAGGGCGGCACGCTGTTCCTGGACGAAATCGGCGACATGCCGCTGGAAAGCCAGACCAGCCTGCTGCGCTTCCTGGAAACTGGCCGGATCGAACGCCTGGGCGGCACCGAATCGATCGAGGTGGACGTGCGCATCATCTCGGCCACCCATGTCGACCTGGAAGCGGCCATCGCGGCAGAACGGTTCCGCGGCGACCTGTACCACCGCCTGTGCGTGCTGCGCGTGCGCCAGCCACCGTTGCGCGAGCGCGGCAGCGACCTCATGCTGCTCGCCGAGCATGTGCTCGGCGGCGTGCGCAAGCAGTCGCCGAACCACATCCGCGGCTTCTCGCCGACCGCGCTGCGCGCGATCCAGCAGCACAGCTGGCCTGGCAATGTGCGCGAGCTGATCAACCGGATCCGGCATGCGGCGGCGATGTGTGAAGACGGGGTAATCCAGCCGGCAGACCTCGAGCTGGCCACGCCGGCAGAGCAACGGCCGCTGACGCTGGCGGCGATTCGCGAGGCCGCCGAACAGGGCGCGATCGTAGAGGCGCTTCAGCGCAACCATGAGCGCCTGATCGACGTCGCGGCAGAACTCGGGATTTCGCGGGTCACGCTGTTCAGGCTGATGCGGGACTACAAGCTGCAGGTGAAGAAGGGCGATCTCGGCCTGGTATGCGTGCAGGGCTGACCTTACCGACCTCCGAGGAATTGTCCCATGTCTCCTGATGCCTACCTTGAAATGGCCGACACTGAAGCCGGCCACTGGTGGTTCCGCGGGCGGCGCGACATTCTCGCGACCGTCCTCGCCGGCCTGGCACTTCCGGACGACGCGTCCATCCTGGAAATCGGGGCGGGCACCGGCGGCAACCTTGCCATGCTTTCGCAATTCGGCACAGTGAGCGCCGTGGAGATGGATGGCACAGCATTGCAGCTGGCACGCGAAAAGACCGGCGGCATCTATGACATCCGCAGCGGCCGGTGCCCGGACGATATGCCGTTTCCGGAAGGCAGCTTTGACCTGGTTTGCCTGCTGGATTGCCTGGAACACATTGCCGACGATGACGGGGCACTGGACTGTGCGGCGAAGATGCTCAAGCCGGGCGGCGCGGTACTGATCACCGTGCCCGCATACCAATGGCTGTGGAGCCGCCACGATGTCTTCCTGCATCACCAGCGGCGCTACAGCAAGGGATCGCTGCAAGCACTGGTCAGCTGTTGCGGCCTGCACCTGGAGCGCATCACTTACTTCAACACCCTTCTGTCTCCGTTGGCGGTCACCGCTCGACTCAGCGACCGGCTACGCGGCAGCGAGAAAGCAAGCGGTGCCGGTACTCCGCCCCAATCCATCAACAACGCGCTGCACGCACTGTTCAGCACGGAACGCCATTGGCTGGCGCGCGCCTCGCTGCCGTTCGGTATTTCGCTGATGGCCATCGTACGCGCATCGTGAGAGCCGTTGCCGGGACGGACGAGGTCCGTCAGGTCGCACGGTTCCTGGCGGCAGGGGCCGGCTCGACCTGCGTCCATGTCGCCGTCACGGCGACGCTGGTCAGTGCCATGGGGATGGCACCGGTCACGGCGAACAGCGTGGCGTTTGTGTGCGCGACCGGCTGCTCCTATCTTCTCAACACCCTGTGGAGCTTCTCATCCCGGCTGCACCACCGGACGCTGGGCCGCTTTGCCGGCGTATCGCTGCTCGGGCTGGGCCTGACCATGGGCATTTCCTGGACCGCGCAGGTGCTGGGAGCCAGCTACTGGACAGGAATCGCCTGCGTCGTGGTGACGGTGCCAGCCTTCACCTATCTTGCGCATCGGAGCTGGACCTATCGGAAATAGCTCGGCCCCTGCATGGAGGCCGAGCCCGACATCAGCGGCCGTTGCCGGCATGCCCGCGTTCCAGCCGGATGACCCGCCGTCCCGAGGCCCGCAGCCGGTCCTGGCCAAGCTCCTGGTAGCGGCGTCGCACTAGGTAGATGGGCCGCCCCTTCGCTTCGTCATAGATCCGGCCGATATACTCGCCGACCACGCCAAGTCCGATCAGCTGGATACCGCCCAGGAACAGCACGACGGAAAGCAGCGATGCATAGCCGGGAACATCCACCCCGAAGATCAGCGTCCGCGCCACGATGAAGGTGCCGTAAATAAATGCGCTGAAGGCGATCAGCAGCCCGATATAGGTCCAGCTGCGCAGCGGAAGCGTGCTGAAGCTGGTGATGCCCTCGAGAGCAAGGTTCCACAGGCGCCAGCCCGAGAACTTCGAATGGCCTGCGCTGCGCGACTCGCGCTCGTAACGGACGATGGCCGTCTTGTAGCCGACCCAGGCGAACAGGCCTTTCATGAAGCGATGACGCTCCGGCAACTGCTTGAGCGCGTTGACCACCACGCGGTCCATCAGGCGAAAGTCGCCCACGTTCACAGGCAGCTTCAGATCGGACAACTGGTTGTGGATGCGGTAATAGCTGGCCGCCGTCACGCGCTTGAGCCAGGAATCGCACTGGCGGCTGCTCCGTTGCGCCAGCACGACTTCCGCGCCCTCGCGCCAGCGCGCGACAAGCTCGGGGATCAGCGAGGGTGGATCCTGCAGGTCCACGTCCATGGGGATCACGGCGTCGCCGAGGGCTTCGTCGAGTCCGGCGGTCAATGCGGCTTCCTTGCCAAAATTGCGCGTCAGGTCCACTACGCGCACGCGCTCGTCGCGGCAACCATAGGCAAGCAGCTGCTCGAGCGTGTCGTCCGAGCTGCCGTCGTTCACCATCACGATCTCGAAGCGCATCCGGTCGATGGATTCCAGGATCGGCACCACGCAATCGAAGAATTTTGCGATGCTCGCGGACTCGTTGTAGCAAGGCACGACGAGGGAAAGCATTCCGAAATCGTAAGCACCCGACATGATTCTCTCCCCTGCGCGGCGCTGCGCTCGGCAACTACCGCAAGCGAATGCGCTCTTGTGCGCTATATTTTTTTGCCAGGACTTATCGTCCTGGTTCTGGAATGCCTTGTCTGGCCCTGCGGAGAATGGCGGCCATGAGCAGCAACGTCACGACCGGACCGAACTGAGGCACTTCAGCCAGTCGGTTCAGCCCCAGGAAAAATGGCAGAAGCCATGCTGCCGCCAGCAGCTCCCGCTCCCCTGTCATCCATCCGCGCCGCACGCAATCGACGGTCATGCCGGCGATCGCGATGCCGAGCCAGGTCAGCTCATAAAACCAAAGGTAAGGCGTAAT
This sequence comes from Cupriavidus sp. 22TCCZM01-5, assembly GCF_057798915.1. NCBI lineage: Bacteria > Pseudomonadati > Pseudomonadota > Betaproteobacteria > Burkholderiales > Burkholderiaceae > Cupriavidus > Cupriavidus sp. 22TCCZM01-5. The sequence goes on along the minus strand of NZ_JBYOJR010000004.1, from coordinate 92,579 downwards.
GAGAACAGTGGCCGCCGCAACCACCGCGACGCGCAGCGCCATCGGCGTCTGACCTCGCCAGACCTTGACCAGCACGACTATTCCGAAAGCGGCCGAAATCAGCTGCGCAACGTAGGCCGCTGGCACCGAAGCGCCGAAAGTGCGCATCATGGCAAATACGGTTGGGCTGGAAAACCACCCACGTTCTCCCTGCTCCAGCACATGCGCCGCGACAGAACGGCCATCCGCAAGGAATACCGAAAATGGTTGCCAGCCAAATAGCACGATGCTCAGCGCAGCCATCGTCAACGCTGTCGCCGCTGCCACGAAAAAGGGTTTCCATTCCCCGGCAGCAATCATCGCAATGGGAAACATGATTGCCAGCTGAGGCTTTACGCTTAACACGCCGATCAACATGCCGGCCACCACCGGACGACGTCTTAGCTGGATGAGCGACCATGCCGCGATTCCGGCGGTCAGCAAGGCATTCTGGCCGATCATCGCTGCTTCCAGCACACCGGGAAACGCGATCACCGGCAGCCACAACAGGTGGCGCGGCACGTCGTCAAGATCAAGGATCCGGAATAACGCGGTGACATAGATCGCTGCCGTACCGAAAATAAAAAGCACGTAGCTCACGGCGAACGGCAACAGCGACAGCGGCAAGACCAGCAATAAGTAGGTCGGTGGGTAAAGCCAGGGCAGATAGAAATTTCCATCACCCTTGACCGCTCCGAAGGCCATGATCACGGGCTTCAGCGACGCATAGTCATATACCTGCGCCGCACTGTGCTTCAGCACCAGGTACGACGCGCTCCAGAAGACGGAATAGTCGCCGCCAGGACGTACGACTCTGTCCGATGTGAAGCCCTTGCTTTCCCAAGCCCACAAGACCATAAACACCAGATAGACCAACAGCATGGAAAGGCTGTAAAAGCGCACGCGCTCCAGATTCAGCCAATGCCTGGACGCCGGCGCTTCCAGTATTGCCGTCGAGCCATGGTCCATGTTGCTCATTGCTTCCCCTTCCCCTGGTTCTCTCTTGTGCCAATGCGTAATGGCTGACTAACGGCGTACGCCTCGCAAAGCAGAGAGGCACGCAACACGCCGTTATATTCTTGTCAGCACGTGGCAAATAGACAAGCAGTGAAGGACCGCCGGACAGACGCCTACAGGCCCCCGATTTACGTACGTTTCAATCCTGAACGCCTGTCCGCACGCCAGCCCCCACGCGCTTTCTTGTCGAACCGCACGAGACTGCCGGGGATCGAGTCCGGTTCGACAAGCCGGTCGTTTCCAGACTGAAACGCCGATAGCGCGCGCACTGGCTGCCAGGCTCTACGCCCTTGGCACTGCGCAGCGCGACGCGACGCGGATAAGGCCATCCAAAAGGAGTGTGGCGACTCATACTTTTGGCGGCCGTCCGACCGAGATCCCATCATGGTGATTTACACCGCCGCCGCGATCGCGGAAAGAAGCACGATTCTCCTCAGAAACGCTGGCATGGCCGTGGCCGCCAGCCACACGCCCCCCGGATCCCGAGGCGGCTGAAATCCCTTATGGATCAAGCCTTTCAGCAAGGGTGGCCCAGCTTTTGCGATGGAGTCCGTACCCAGCGTGGAACTGCACCGTCCAGCCGGGATGCTTAGAAAAAGGCGCGCTACCCGGTAACGGGAAGAGAAGGCCGATCAGAAACGGGGAACTGAGGTATTCGCAAATGCTGGAAGCACATCAAACCAATGCCCGGCGCATTCGATCCCGCGAAGCTATCGCATCGTGGGCAAAGATCGCCTTTGCATCTGCAGCATGCTTCCACATCTGCAATGCCAGGAACCGTGCGCAACGCGTCATAGACCACTGTTCGCCTGACGCACCAGGCTCCGCTGAGCAAATGCCACAGCGGATTCGGGGCGGCCAGTGGCCGTTTCACGATTGCGCCACCTGCGGCCCGCCATTTGTCCGCCGTCTCCTCAGCTTGTCCATCCCGTAACAGAACAGAAGTGCCCTTAACCGAAGGAGATTGTCATGCAAAAACTCATCGACAACACCAAGCGTTTCTTCGTTGAAGAAGATGGCGTCACCGCCATCGAGTACGGCCTTATCGCCGCACTGATCGCCCTTCTGATCATTGCCGGCGCGAAGCTTGTCGGTCAAAACCTGAGCACGGTCTTCGACAAGATCCAGAGCGCCCTGGTCACGGCCTAAGCGCTTGCAGCGTGCGCGATCGGCGCCCAAAGCCATGAGCTCCGGTCGCGCACCTGATACCAGGGTTGGATTGTAGACAGGGCCTGCGGCGACACTGCCAGGCAATGCAGAGACCCTTGTGGACCGTCGCGAAGCAAACGCGTCGGCGCCACCGGAGAACCGTCATGATCAGTAAGTTTGCAGGCGTGCATGCATTCATTCGGGGCGAAGACGCGGTGACGGCAATCGAGTACGCCCTGATCGCCATGCTCATTGCACTGGTGATCCTCGCCGCGGTCACATCAGTCGGACAAACGGTCCGCGACCTGTTCGACAGGGTCGCCTCATCCATGCCGTGATCGATCAAACCAATGCGGACAAAGAATCATGCCCCTTGAACTCGCACCCCAAGCGCCGTTTGTTGGCCCGAGCGTGATTGCGATCGTGCTGATGGCGGCTGCGTCGGATATCCAGCGGCGCCGCATTCCGAACTGGCTGACGTTCGGTGCATGGTTGCTTGCGTGCGCGGCCAACATCTATGTCCATGGCCTTGGCACTGGAATCCTTGCGTGGACGATGGGCTGGCTGACAGGCTTCGTCCTCCTCCTGCCGTTCTACATGCTGCGCGGCATGGCCGCCGGCGACGTCAAGCTGATGACAGCCGTCGGCGCCTGGCTGGGTTCCGGCATGGCCTTGCGCATTGCACTGCTGACGTTCGTACTGGGCGGCCTCTGGGGCATATCGGTCGCCGTACGGAACGGGAAAGGCGCGCAGCTGTTTCACAACGTGGTCGGCATTGGCAGCACAGGAAGCCCTGCACATTCCGTCGGCTCCCTGCCCTATGGCGTCGCCATCGCCGCTGGCACAGTCATCACGCTTTTCATAAGTACCTGACACCAATAGAGGCTTTCACGCCATACATGCGCGTTAGCGATAACGACATCGAGCTTTCAGGGGGGCGGCAATGAACGAGCATCACGACACGGGCCACACACCAAGGCTTCTCGAGCCCGTCACGGCTATCCGGAGCGCCAATGCCGACCATGGCGCGGCATCGCTTCCGCCCTGGCATGTGCTTCCGCGTACCATCGCCGATACCGGGCTGGAAGTCGCGCAGCTGCTCGGCCTGTTGATGAAGGCCGCGTACCTGCACCGCACCGCGACGCTGTCCACGCTGACCGACACGCTCAAGCTTCCGGCAACAGTGGTCAACGAAGTCGCCACGGTCGCGGTACGCGAACGCTTGCTCGAGATCGCGCATCGTGGCGCCAGCGACCTCGATGTCCGCTTCCGCCTCACCGATGCCGGGTACACGCGCGCCGCCGAGGCTTCCGCGCGCTGCAGCTACAACGGCCCGGCCCCGGTCACGCTCGATGCCTATATCGAAGCCGTCAAGCACCACTCCGTCAGTCACGGCTCCGTCAACAAGGCCGATGTCACCGCGGCCTTCCATGACCTGGTGATCCCGGTCCATCTGCTGGACGCGATCGGCATGGCGCTCAACACTTGCCGCGCGCTGATGATCTACGGCCCCCCCGGCAGCGGCAAGACCTATCTCGCCCAGCGCCTTGGCATGCTGCTGCCGGGCGCAGTGCCGGTGCCGCATGCGATCACCGTGGCAGGCGAAATCATCCAGGTCTTCGACCCCCTGGTGCATGTGCCTTTCAGCGACAGCGAAGCCTCGCTGGCACGCCGGTCGCTGGACCGTCGCTGGGTCTTGTGCCACCGTCCGGTGGTGCTGTCCGGCGGCGAGCTCACGCTGGCCACGCTGGATCTGCGCTACGACCGCATCGCCGGCTTCTATCAGGCGCCACCGCACATGAAAGCCAACAACGGCATCTACATCGTCGATGACCTGGGCCGGCAGCTGGTTGGTGTCGATGACCTCCTCAACCGCTGGATCGTGCCGCTGGACCGCTCCGTCGACATGTTCACGCTGCAGACCGGCGTGCGCTTCTCGGTGCCCTTCGACGTGTGGCCGATCTTCTCCACGAACCTCGAGCCGTCGGCGCTCGGCGACGACGCATTCCTGCGCAGGCTCGGCAGCAAACTGTACGTGGGACCGCTGTCGGTCGATGACTACCGCGAGGTGTACCAGCGCACCGCCGCCGATTTCGGGCTGAGCAGCGCCGACACCGTCTTCAACTTCCTGGTCGACAGCCTGCATTACGAGAGCGACACGCCGCTGCTGGCCTGCCTGCCGCGCGACCTGCTGCGCCTGGTCGCGTCGGGCGTGCGCTATCACGGCCATGCGCCGCAAGTCACTGAAGAGGGACTGGTGGCCGCGTGGCAAGCCTACTACGGGCTGCGGACCTCTGCAGAAGGCATGCCGCCCGCCAGCAGTCACCATCGTTGGTCCATGGACCAGCGCGCGGCGAGTTGAACGGAAATAGCACACACGGAACTTCCAGGGGAGAGTCATCATGAAAAACACTCGCGCAATCCTGATGCTGCTGATTGCCCTGCTCGCCGGTGTGGCGGCCGTGGTATCGGCGTCGCGATGGCTGATGGAGCAATCGTCCAGTTCGGTCAAGCAAGTGGTGGTTGCCGCCAACGACCTGAACCTCGGACAGCCGCTGAACGGCAGCCAGCTGCGCCTGGTCAACTGGCCCTCGGCCAGCGTGCCGCCCGGTGCGTTCGAAGACCTGAAGCTGCTGGAGGGCCGCGTGGTCCGCACCAGCCTGCAGCGTGGCGAGCCGGTGCTCGATGCCAAGCTGGCGCCGGTCGGCACCAAGGGCGGACTGTCCGCCGTCATCAACGACGGCAAGCGGGCCATCACGGTGCGCGTCAACGATGTGGTGGGCGTGGCCGGCTTCGCGCTGCCGGGCAACTTCGTCGACGTGATCGTCAATACCAACGAGGAAGCCAAGAGCACGCAGAACGGCAGCATCTCGAAGATCGTGCTCGAGAAGATCCTCGTGCTGGCTGTGGCACAGCAAGTCAGCCGTGACGACACCCAACCCAAGGTCGTCAATGCGGTGACGCTGGAAGTCACGCCGGAACAGGCCGAGAAACTGGACGTGGCGCGCAGCGTGGGCACCCTGTCGCTAGTCCTGCGCAACCAGATGGACGTGGCCGACATCAACACCGGTGGCGCCACCAAGGGCACCCTGCTTGGCAAGGCGCCGGAAGCGCCCCAGGTCAAGGTGGTGACGCAGACGCAGACGCGCACGGTGGTCAGGACCCGCACGGTGGCGGCACAGCCACACGCAGGCAACTGCGTCGGCGTGCTGGCAGGCATCCAGGGCGGCGTCGAGTGCTTCTGATCTCGTAGCGCACGGCATAGACGAATTTTGAGCTGCAACACAGCTTCTCCGGGGGGAGATTCAAAATGAACCAAAAACGATCCGAAGCCGCCAGCGGCACCCGCGTCCTGGTGCTGGCTGCCATCCTCTGCACACCGTTGGCCGCTGCCGCGCAGGTCGCCGTCGAAGCCGGCAACCTCACCAAGGCCACCGCGCCAGCGGCCGCCAAGGCGCCCCAGGCACCGATGCAGATGACCATCAGCATGACGCCCGCCGGCACCGCGCCCGTCGCGTCGGCCGCGCCGGTGCCCGCCGCCGATGCCCGCGGTCCTAATTGCACCGGCCCGGTCCGCCAGGAGTCGAGCGTGATTGTCCCGGTCGGCAAGTCGCAGCTGATCACGTTGCAGGAGCCGGTCAAGAACCGCACGCTGGGCAACCCGAACGTGGTTCAGGCCACGATGGTGTCGGCACAGACGCTCTATGTACTCGGCCGTGCGGTGGGAACCACCAACATGATCGTGCAGGGCCGCAGCGGCAGCTGCAGCATCATCAACGTCGTGGTCAACGCGGACGCCGGCGGACTGCAGACATCGCTCGGCCAGCTCCTGCCGGGAGAACCCGGCATTCGCGTGATGACCGCCGCGGACAATCTTGTCCTGACCGGCAGTGTCACCAATGCCCAGTCGGCCCTGCAGGCGATGGACATTGCGCAGGCCTATGCCAATGCGGCGCAGGCTGGCAGTGGTGGCGGTGACGGCGGCAAGAAAGGCGGCGTGCTCAACATGCTGTCGGTCGACACGCCACAACAGGTCATGCTGGAAGTGAAGGTGGCGGAGGTCTCTAAGACCTTGCTGAACCAGCTCGGCTCGTCAGTGAACCTGCAGGGCGGTTTCGGCTCCTGGACCGGCGGCCTGGTGACCTCGTTGCTGACCGGCGCCTCGGCGGCGATCTTTGGCAGCAAGGCCAACAACAAGCCATTCCAGTTCGCCATTGACGCGCAGAAGAACGACAGCCTGGTCAAGATCCTGGCCGAGCCGAACCTCGTCACCATCAGCGGCCAGGAAGCGAGCTTCCTCGCCGGCGGCAAGATCTACATCCCGGTGGCGCAGGCCAATGTGCTGAACGGTGCGGGCACGGTCACGCTGCAGGAAGAGGAGTTTGGTGTGGGCCTGAAGTTCACCCCCACGGTACTCGCCAACGGCCGCATCCACCTGAAAGTGGCGCCGGAAGTCTCGGAACTGTCGCCGACCGGCGCGACCGTCAGCGGCAGCAGCCTGTCGGGACAGACGGTGCTTCCGCTCATCACCACGCGCCGCGCTTCCACCACCGTGCAGATGCGTGATGGCGAAAGCTTCGCGATCGGCGGCCTGCTGCAGGACAGCGCGCGCGGTTCGCTGAAGGCGCTCCCCGGCGCCGGCGAAGTGCCCGTGCTGGGCACGCTGTTTCGTAGCACGCAGTACCAGCAGGACCTGACCGAACTCGTGTTCATCATCACGCCGCGCCTGGTCAAGCCGATGCAGAACAACAACTATCCGCTGCCCACCGACAGCTTCACCACGCCCGATCCGTTCTCGCTGTACTTCATGGGCAATATGGAGGGCCACCGCAATACGCCGCCCGCGCCGGCACCGGCCCCGTCGCAGCAGGCACCGGCCGCAGCGCCCGCGCCGGCACCGTCGGCCCCGCGCAGCGAAGCCGCCCCGGCCACGTCGGTCTCGGCCATGCCGGAAGGCCGCCCGCTGGAGGAGCCGTCCAGGGCCGCGGTCCCGGCCGCTGCAACGCCCGCGGCGCCGGTCCCGAAGGCTCCCGCGGCGCCGCAGCCGGCGGCCGCCGCACCCAAGGCACCCGAGGCACGCATTCGCAGCGTGGCGGCGTTGCCGCCGCCGGAAGACTCCGCAGCGCGTATCGCTCGCATCGAAGCCACCGCCGCGCGCCTGGCACAGGCGCGGACCGCCGGCACCGCATCGGGCAGCAACTAAGCCGCCGCGCCACAGCAAACCGGAGAACGACCATGAACAAGATCTCGAAGCTTTCGCGCGGCGCGGCCGCCCTGGTGCTGGGCACCTTGTCCTGCCTGGGACTGTCCGGCTGTATGACCACCACCCCGGTGTGGGACGGCCAGCGCGGCGTGGCGCTCGCCACGGTCAACCAGATGCAGATCATCAACCCCGATGCGCCGGCCGGCCTGCCGACGGTCACCGGTACCGATGGCAAGACCGCGGTAGCCGCGATGCGCAACTTCGACCGCTCGCTGGTCCGGATGCAGCCGACGGGCGGTGCGCCCGGCGGTTTTTCGATCGACTTCGGCTCGAGCGGCTACGGTGGTGTAGGCATGGGCGGCAGCAGCCGCTGAACACCGCGGCTATCGCAACACCCGCTCCAGGCTAACCAGAACCGAGATTCGCGAGGACACCATGCTGAAGATCCTGATCGCATCCGAAGACACCGAACGGCTCGCCGAAATCAACCGGCTCTGCGCCGCAGTCGGCAACTTCCGGGCCATGTCGCTTCAGGAAGGCCTGGCCCGCTTCCCGCTACATGCCGGGCGCCTGCGCATGGCCGACCTGCTGATCGTGGAGCTGCCTGACCTGGGCCCTGCGCAGATGCTGTCCATCGAGGCATTGCGCCAGCAACACGCCGACCTGCCCTGCATCCTGGTGACGCAGGCGCCGGGCCCCGACGTCCTGATCAAGGCAATGCGCGCCGGCATTCGCGATGTCCTGTCGTGGCCACTGGACAAGGCGCAGCTTGCCGATGCCATCAAGCGTGTCGAGGCGACCTTTGTTCCACGCGCCCATGAGGCCGCCCAGGTGATCTCGGTGATCTCGTGCAAAGGCGGCGTGGGCACGAGTTTCGTCACCGCGAATCTCGGCGACACGATCGCGCGGCAATACGGCAAGCGCGTGCTGGTCGTGGACCTGAACCGGCACTTCGGCGATCTCGTCCACATTGTCAGCGACAAGACGCCGCCGTCCACGCTGCCCGACATCTGCGGCCAAGCCGACCGCATGGACGCCGCGCTTCTGGATGCCAGCCTGGTCCACGTGGATAACGGATTCGACCTGCTGGCCGGCGCGGCCGATCCGGTCCAGGCGACGCATATCCAGAAGGAAAAGCTCGAGTGGATCCTGTCTGTGGCGCAGCCTAACTATGACTTCATCCTGGTCGACATGGGCCAGAACATCGACCCGCTGTCGATCAGCGTACTGGACCAGAGCGAGCGCATCTATGTCGTGACGGAGCCGGCCGTGGCGTGCGGTCGCCCGGGCCGCCGCATGCTCGACATCCTGCGCGCCCTGCACTACCCGGCCAGTAAGATCCAGCTCGTGCTCAATCGCATGGGCCGCAAGAGCGACGTGCCGCGCGCGACCATGGAAGAGATCTTCGGTATGAAGGTGGCAGTGGTCCTGCCGGACGACCCGTCCGCAGTGGATGAATCCGTGAGCCACGGCGAGCCGGTGGGCAAGCTGAGCCGGCGCAGCCCCATCACGCGGGCACTGCAGGCCATGGCCGCGCAACTGGCCGCGCCGCCCGAGAACGGCCGCCACAGCAAGGCGGATGCCGTATCGCCACTGCGTCGCCTGATGTTGCGCACCAAGAGCACCTGATGATGGCCTGGCTGGCCTGCGCTGAACCCTATTCAAAGTGAAGGAGCCCATCATGTCGATCCGTGAACAGCTTGCCGGCGCCGCGCCTGCATTCACGACCAATGGCCATGCCGCGATCCAGTTCACCACGGCAGCACCCGCCCGCACCACCGCGTCAGCGGGCTACCATGCCCTCAAGCGCGACGTGCACGAAACCGTGCTGGACCGCGTGGAACTGGAGCGCCTGGCGCGCTTTCCGCAAGAACAGGTGAAGCAGGAGATCGCCACGCTGGTCAACCTGATCATCGACGAACAACGGGTGCTGCTCAACGACAACGAGCGGCGCCAGCTGACGATCGAGATCTATGACGAGATGTTCGGCTTCGGTCCGCTCGAGCCACTGCTGAAAGACCCAACGGTCTCCGACATCCTCGTCAATACCGGACGCCAGACCTACGTGGAACGGCGCGGCAAGCTGGAACTGACGGACGTGGTGTTCTACGACGACGCGCACCTGATGAAGGTGATCGAGAAGATCGTTTCGCGCGTGGGCCGCCGCATCGACGAAACCAGCCCGATGGTCGATGCGCGCCTGCCCGACGGCTCGCGCGTTAACGCCATCATTCCGCCTTCCGCCATCGACGGGCCCCTGCTTTCGATTCGCCGCTTTTCCGTCAATCCGCTTCAGGTGTCGGACCTCGTCGAACTGCGCAGCCTGACACCGCCGATGGCGCAGATGCTGCAGGCCTTGTCAAAGGCCAAGGTCAATGTGCTGGTATCGGGCGGCACCGGCAGCGGCAAGACCACGCTGCTGAACATCCTGTCCGGCTTCATCCCCGAGGATGAGCGCGTGATCACCATCGAGGACGCCGCCGAACTGCAACTGCGCCAGCCTCATGTGCTGCGGCTCGAAACGCGCCCGCCCAACATCGAAGGCAAGGGCGAGATCACGCAGCGCGCGCTGGTGCGCAACGCGCTGCGGATGCGCCCGGACCGCATCATCCTGGGCGAGGTGCGCGGCGGCGAGGCCCTCGACATGCTCAACGCCATGAACACCGGCCATGAAGGATCGCTGACCACCATCCATGCCAACACGCCGCGCGATGCCCTGACGCGCCTGGAAAACATGGTCAGCATGGCCGGGCTGACCATGCCGGCCAAGGCCATGCGGCAACAGATCGCCTCGGCCATCACGGTGATCGTCCAGGCCGCGCGCCTGACCGATGGGCGACGCAAGATCATCAGCATCTCGGAAATCACCGGCATGGAAGGCGACATCATCAACATGCAGGAAATCTTTACCTTCCAGCGCACCGGCGTCGACAAGGATGGCACTGTCCGCGGTCACTTCCGCGCCACGGGGGTGTACCCCAAGTTCGCCGAACGTCTGCGCGTATTCGGCGTGGGGCTGCCCGACGAAACCTACGATCCGTCCAAGCGACATGAAGTCTGAGTCAGCGACCGGATATCACAGCGAAAACGCTACGCGGAGACACTCATGAGCATGATCTTCTATGCCTTCGGCATCCTGCTGTTCGTGGCCGTGGTGCTCTGTGTCGAGGGTATCTTCATCTGGTGGAACAGTACGCACGGCGCCGCGGCCAAGCGTATCGAGGCCCGGCTTCGCGCGCTCTCCGCCGGCGGCCAGGTTGGCGCAGAGCAGTTATCGATCCTGAAAAAACGGCTGCTCGCCGATTCGCCGCAGATCCAGCGATGGCTGATGACCTTGCCGCGCGTCGGCGCGCTTGATCGCTGGCTGGAACAGTCGGGCAGTTCGTGGTCGGTGGCCCAGTTGCTGGGCTATTGCGCGACGGTGGCACTGTGCACTGTGGCACTGATCCCGGTATCGCCGCTAGCCATGCCGATCATGCTGATCGCCGCCGCCGTCGCCGCGGTGATGCCGATCCTTCATGTCTCTCGCCAGCGCGCCAAGCGGATCAGGCAGTTGGAGGCCCAGTTGCCGGATGCCGTCGACATGATCGCCCGCGCCTTACGCGCCGGACATTCATTCAGCGGGGCGCTCGGCATGGTTGGCCAGGAAATGAAGGCGCCGATCGGGCCCGAGTTCCGTACCACCTTCGAGGAAATCAACTATGGCGTGGCGCTCGACGAAGCCATGACCAATCTCGCCATACGCGTGCCGGTCGGCGATCTGCGCTACTTCGTCATCGCGGTCCTGATCCAGCGCGAGAGCGGCGGCAACCTGGCGGAGATCCTCGACACCATTGGCAACATGGTGCGCGAGCGCCTCAAGCTGTTCGCCAAGATCCGCGTGCTCTCGGCAGAGGGGCGCATGTCTGCGTGGGTGCTCGGCCTGCTCCCGTTCGCGACCGCCGGAATGATCCTGGTCATCAACCCGGGCTTCATGAAGGTACTGTGGGACGACCCGATCGGTTTGCAGTTGATCGGGGGCGCTCTGCTAATGATGACATTGGGCGTACTGTGGATGCGCAAGATCATTCGCATACGGGTGTAATGCCATCGTGCCGGCAGGCAGCAGAACACATACATCGTAGTGCTACGACACACACGGCTTGGGCAGTCAGCCTGACGGGGGTCCATCATGCAAGGCATCTTTCAAGGGGTCCAGGCCCAGCAGCTTATCGTGCTCGGGTTGATCTTTGTGGCGGCATTCGGCACGGTGTTCGGCGTGCTCTATGCGTTCTCGCCAAACCGCATGCGCGGCCGTGCCGAGCAGGTTGCCGGCCACGCCGGCCAGGCGGAGGGCGGCACCGGATGGCTGCAGGCATGGCTCGGCAAGCTGGTGCGATGGACCCAGCCTGTCTCGCGCCTGTCGCTGCCAAAGGAAGGATGGGAAGGTTCGCAACTGCGGGTGCGATTCATGAACGCCGGGTGGCGCAGCGCGGGCGCCGCTCCGTTGTACTTCACCGCCAAGACGGTGCTGGCTGTCGTGCTGCCGATGGCCGGCCTGGTCGCCGCGACGGGCGAAGCCGAGCTCCAGCAGCAACACACCATACTCGCTTTGCTGACGGTGCTTGCCGCCATCGGCTATTACCTGCCGAACTTCGTACTGGCGCGCAAGGTGGCCAACCGCCAGCGCACGATCTTCGAAGAGTTTCCCGATGTGATCGATCTGCTGACGGTATGCGTCGAAGCCGGTCTTGGTCTGGACGCGGCGCTGATGCGCGTGGCCGACGAACTGGCGCTGCGCTGCCCTGTCCTGGCGGACGAACTGCAGCTGATGCTGCTGGAGCTGCGCTCGGGCTTCTCCAAGGAGAAGGCCCTGTCCAACCTCTCGCTGCGCACAGGTGTGGAAGACGTCGACAAGTTCGCCTCGATGCTGATCCAGGCCGATCGTTTCGGTACCAGCCTGGGCGACTCGTTACGCGTACTGTCGGACATGCTGCGCACCAAGCGCCGCATGCGCGCGGAAGAAATGGCGGCGAAGATTGCGCTGAAACTGCTGTTTCCGCTGATCTTCACGATCTTCCCTTCGCTGCTCCTGGTACTGCTGGGACCGGCATTCATCCAGATCTATCGGGTCCTGTTGCCGACCATGTCCGGACAGGGCTGAGCGCGTTTCCGGGTAGCCGCACACGGTTCCCCCGGCTGTCTCCCCGGTGCAACGCCGGCAAGACAGTCTTTGCCCGGACCTAGCGCCGGGCTTTTTCGCCTGCTGCGCAACCGCTATGCGGCACCGCGCCGACACGGCACGACACGGGACTTGACCGGATCGCCGGCCTTCTTAAGAATTCAAGCACCGCCGCCCTGCCACGGCGTGCAGTCCGAATGAATTCGCGGGAGTCCCAATGAAACTACGTATCCTGAGCGACCTGCATATCGAGCACGCCATGCCGCAATCGGTACCGGCCTGCGAGGCAGATATCGTGATACTCGCTGGCGACATCGCCAATGGCCGCAACGGCATCGACTGGGCCGCGGACACCTTCGAACAGCCTGTCATTTACGTTCCGGGCAACCACGAATACTACGATGGCAATTTCGACGCCGTGGACGCGCAGATGGCGGACGCCGCAGCCGCCTATCCCGCCATGCATCTGCTCAACGGCGCTGTGGCAGAGTTCAGCGCGGCCAACGGGCGCGTACGCGTTCTCGGGGCAACCTGGTGGACCGACTACAACCTGTTCGGCACCGATCGGCGCGAGGCGTCGATGCAGGCCTGTTCCGCGGCGATGCTCGACCACCGGCTGATCGAACTCAAGGGCAATGACGGACATCTGCGGCACTTTCGACCGGAAGATGCACTGGCACGCCATGAGGCCGCGTCAGCATGGCTGGCCGAGCAACTGGCCCGGCCGTTCGACGGCAAGACCGTCGTCGTGACCCACCATGGCCCTGACCTCGGCAGCCTCGATCCGCGCTATTCGCACGACCTGGTATCCGGCGGATTCCTGTCACGCCGGCCCGACCTGGTGGCACAGGCCGACCTGTGGATCCACGGCCATACGCACACCAGCTTCGACTATTGCATCGACGACTCGCGCGTGGTGTGCAATCCGCGCGGGTATGTCAGTCGGCGTACGGGCGAGCTCGAGAATTCACGGTTCGACTGGTGCTGCGTCGTCGAAATCTGACCCTGACTCCGCTATCCGTGGCCAATGGTCAAGCCTGCACGCCGTTCGCATTGCGCCAACAAAAAAGCCCCGCATGCCGATGCGGGGCATTGCCTCTGACGACGCGTGACACTAGCTGCAGACTGTGCCGCTCCCCGGATCCTGTCCCATGATTTCGCGCGGAAGGTAGGTCGCAAATCCCGGCACGGTCAATCCGGATCTTCCGAACCAGGCCGCCGGTGCGATCGTAGACGCGGACAGTCCGGTCACCGTGACCGAAACCCCTGTGCAAGACGTGCTGTCGCAGCTCGCACTGACACCGCCTGCGTCATACCAGGTAACGGAGACATTGCTGGCCGAGAGACTGGGGACAATCTGCTGCATGCGGCTGAGCACCGATCCCGATCCTCGTCCGCACACGACAGCCTGCCTCGCTCCCCATCGCGTCGCTTCCGCCACGGAGTTCCAGGTGTAGAGTACGCGCCCGAACTCCATGATCCCAAGCAACACCGCAAAGAAGATCGCTGCCACCAGCGCAAACTCCACCGCTGTCGCACCTCGCTGCCGTCTATTCATATGCCTGCCTCATCGTGGCTGAGATGTCGCTGAAGGAAATGGACGTCAGGGAGTTGCTGCCACCGGTGTAGAACCGCGTAAAGCCGAGAATGTCCACCAGCGGCGTAAACGTGTATCCCGAGACCCGGACCGTCACCGTATTGATGGCGGGATTGCTGCCCTGCCCCATGTTCGAGGTACAGGTCACATCCGCCGCGTCGCAGATGCTGACCATGCCGGTCGTCAGGCCGGGCACTAGGGGCGGCTGGCTGGCGCCCACCACCGGCGTGCCATAGACGGCCAGCTGCTGTGCCATGGCGTGCGCCGTCGCACTGCCCGCCGCCTGCGTACTGAGGTAGCGCGCCGCGTCGCGCACCGATTTCGTCAGCGTGTTGTACGTATAGATGGCCCGGCCGAACTCGGTGAGCGCAAAGCAGATCGCCAGCAGCAACGAGATCGTGATGCCGAACTCGACGAGCGCCACGCCTTTCTGTCGCTTTTTCATCGCTTTCCCCTACTCTACGAGCGCCGGGATCATGGGGCCGAAATTGCCGCCGGCCAGGCCGTTGGTCGTGCAAGGACTGCTGAAGCTTGCAGCGTTGCCGAGATATTCGAACTGCACCGTCAGCGTAGGGCCGCTGATTGGCTGCAGCATGAGCATGCAGGCGAAATCGACGACTTTCGACGCGGTCGAAACCACCGGTACGATAACGAGGCGCCGGCTCATCCCGAGCTTGGCGTAGTCGCCCGTGCTGCCAGGCGCCGCCAGGTTCTTGTAACCACCTTTCATATTCAGGCCAGTGATGTTGTCACCCACCTGTACATCGGTGCTCGTATCCCCATAGCTTGCGAACGAAAGCCGCTTGGCCTTGAAGTTGGCGGCAGTGGGATCGGTGCCGCCCGAAGCGCCGTTATATGCGTTCCTGCCATTCGTCCAGTTCTTGCTCGTGTACGAATAGCCCGTAAAGTCAGGGCGCATCGCCTGCATGTCGCCGTTGTTCTTGTAGATGCCGAAGCGGCTGTTCCACTGGTCATCGACAGCAACCTTTGCGCCAGGCGTCCGAAGCGTATCGTTGACCTTCGAATTGCAGTAGCCGACCGACATTTCGTTCTTGGTTTCGTTGGCGTTCGTCGAGCCGTCCAGGTTGTACCAGCCCATCTCTCCCGGGCCGGCGGTCGTCGTCCCGTCATAGAGTACCGTTACCCAGTCTCCGACCGTGAAGCCATAGTCGGGTGCGGTACCACCGGTCTTGGGGAGCAGCCCGACGGGAATCGGGCAGGTGCTTTGCGCATGGGTGCGGGTAGCCACGCCCACGGCTGCCACCGCATTGCTGCTTGGCCCGCCGACCATCTTGATCAGGTAGGCCACGATCCCGCTGGTCAGGTGATTGCACTTGGCGTAGCGCGCATTGGCCACGGGCGCGAACGTCGAACTGAAGGTTCCGGTCAGCGAATCGCTGAACGTGACATCCGTGTCGACCAGCGATGCCGAGGCCTTCTGGTATTTGACCTTGTTGGCATTCCCGGCGGTCAGGCCGGCGCTGGTCGCGCGTGTCAGGGCATCCGCGGCGCCATCCAGCTCCTGCGCCGCCGCGAGCGCGCAGCTGTCGACCGCTGACTGCAGCTCGGTCTTCGCGACGAACATGGCCCCAAGGTCAATGATCAGGCCTGCCATGCCGAGCAGCACGGCAAGAGTCAGGCCCACAATCGGAAGAATGACCCCACTTTCCTTCTTGTTGTCGTACCTGGACATATGGCTTCGCCCTTGGAAAATCATATAGGCACGGTCGGGCGGATGGCGGGAAAGCGCAATCCGTGCAAACAACCGGGGAACCTGCCCAAGCCCTACCGACGTACATGCATTCTTGGCGATGCGACCCGCAATTGGTATCGATCCAATGGTGGAACATGCCGGCAAGCGATCAGCCGGCAGGCGATGAAGAAATGAAACACGTGCACCCGGGAACGCGAAGCAGCGGGGTCGCAAATCCATCTCGCAAGGGGCCTGGCAGGCACCACTGCATCGATAGTGGAAGCGGAGACACTTGCAGGGCAGCCGCGCCGTACCAAGGTGCCCGTGTCGAGGGCGTTCGCGCCTGCCGCATGTTGCAGACCTGATTCATACCTCTGGCGACAGCGCCGATGTCATCGGCCCGGCCGCAAAGCAAAAACCCCCGCAAGCTTTCACTTGCGGGGGTTTTTCTCAGACAGCCTGCCGCGAACGGCAGTCGGCCGGCGTGATTACATCATGCCTTCCATACCACCCATGCCGCCCATGCCGCCCGGCATTGCCGGAGCCGACTCTTCCTTCGGCGTCTCGGCAACTGCGCAGTCCGTGGTCAGCATCAGCGAAGCCACCGAAGCGGCGTTCTGCAGTGCGGTGCGGGTGACCTTGGTCGGGTCCAGCACGCCCATTTCGACCAGGTCGCCGTACTCGCCCGAAGCCGCGTTGTAGCCGTAGTTGCCCTTGCCTTCGATAACCTTGGCAACGACGACCGAAGCTTCTTCACCAGCGTTCAGCACGATCTGGCGCAGCGGCTCTTCCATGGCACGCAGCACGATCTTGATACCGGCGTTCTGGTCGGCGTTTTCGCCGGTCAGTGCCGAGATCGCAGCGCGGGCACGCAGCAGGGCCACACCGCCGCCGGGGACGATGCCTTCTTCCACCGCAGCGCGGGTGGCGTGCAGGGCGTCTTCCACGCGGGCCTTCTTTTCCTTCATTTCGACTTCGGTGGCAGCACCAACCTTGATCACGGCAACACCGCCGGCCAGCTTGGCCACGCGCTCTTGCAGCTTTTCACGGTCGTAGTCCGAGGTCGCTTCTTCGATCTGGGCGCGGATCTGCTTCACGCGGCCTTCGATCGCAGCGGCGTCGCCGGCGCCATCGATGATGATGGTGTTTTCCTTGCCGATCTCGATGCGCTTGGCCTGGCCCAGGTCGTTCAGGCCAGCCTTTTCCAGCGTCAGGCCGATTTCTTCAGCGATGACGGTGCCGCCGGTCAGGATGGCGATGTCTTCCAGCATGGCCTTGCGGCGGTCGCCGAAGCCCGGGGCCTTGACGGCGGCGGTCTTCAGGATGCCACGGATGTTGTTGACCACCAGGGTCGCCAGGGCTTCGCCCTCCACGTCTTCAGCGATGATCAGCAGCGGGCGGCCAGCCTTGGCCACTTGCTCCAGCACCGGCAGCAGGTCGCGGATGTTCGAGACCTTCTTGTCGAACAGCAGCACGAACGGGTTGTCCAGCTGGACAACTTGCTTTTCCGGGTTGTTGATGAAGTACGGCGACAGGTAGCCGCGGTCGAACTGCATGCCTTCCACGACTTCCAGCTCGTCGGCCAGCGACTTGCCGTCTTCGACGGTGATCACGCCTTCCTTGCCGACCTTGTCCATGGCTTCGGCGATGCGCTCACCGATCGAGGTGTCGCTGTTGGCCGAGATCGCGCCAACCTGGGCGATTTCCTTGCTGGTGGTGGTGGGCTTGCTGACCTTCTTCAGCTCTTCCACGGCGGCGGCGACTGCCTTGTCGATACCGCGCTTCAGGTCCATCGGGTTCATGCCGGCGGCGACGAACTTCATGCCTTCGCGCACGATCGACTGGGCCAGAACGGTAGCGGTGGTGGTACCGTCACCGGCGTTGTCGCTGGTCTTGGAAGCCACTTCCTTGACCATCTGGGCGCCCATGTTCTGCAGCTTGTCCTTCAGCTCGATTTCCTTGGCCACGGACACGCCGTCCTTGGTCACGGTCGGGCCGCCGAAGCTGCGCTCCAGCACCACGTTGCGGCCCTTCGGACCCAGGGTAACCTTCACTGCGTTGGCGAGGATGTTCACGCCTTCGACCATCTTGGCACGGGCGGCGTCGCCGAACACTACGTCTTTTGCTGCCATGTTCTGATTCTCCTAATTCTTTGCGGTGGGTGTCGTCGACAAGTGATTACTTGTTCACGACAGCCATGATGTCTTCTTCGCGCATGACCAGCAGTTCCTGGCCTTCGACCTTCACGCCCTGGCCGGCGTACTTGCCGAACAGCACACGGTCACCCACCTTCACGTCGAGGGCGATATTGTTGCCCTTGTCATCCTTCTTGCCCGGGCCGACGGCCAGCACTTCGCCTTGATCCGGCTTCTCGGCGGCGTTGTCGGGAATCACGATACCGGACGCGGTCTTGGTTTCATTGTCCAGACGCTTCACGATCACACGGTCGTGCAAAGGACGCAGATTCATACGGACTCCTAGATACAAAAGTGAGTTTTGATTCACAAGCGAGCCGCGATCAGAGTCGGCGGCCGCGGAATTTCGGGTACCGCAGGGAGCTGTTAGCACTCACCCCCAGCGAGTGCTAATTATAGGGACGGGGTATGGGCATTTCAAGACAGCGACTTGATGGGGGTTTTCCCTTGGTGGGTGTCGGGGGCCTTTGGTGACGCGGAGGCGAGGTGGCGAGGTGGCGAGATTCGCTCAACCCTGGCCCCTTACGGCTTCCCGCGCCAGCCTGAACTCCTCGCGCAATGTCCCCGGCTGTCACGCCGGCGCCCCGCCACGTCAATCCCGATGGCGATGGCCTTCCTAGAATGTTGACAGTTCATTCCGGGCACGCGGCGGTGCCCGCAACCGGTGACTGGCAACGATGGCGAACTCTGAGCGATTTCTGGTAACCGGGGCACTGGGATGTATCGGCGCATGGACGGTGCGCCGGCTCGTACAGGAAGGCGTGCCGGTCGTTGCCTTCGACGCGGACAACGACGTCCGGCGCCTGCGCCTGTTGATGGACGACGCACATCTGTCGCGCGTCGAGATGGTTCGCGGCGACATCACGGACCTGGGCCTGCTCGAGGCAACACTGGACAGGTATCGCATCACGCATGTGATTCACCTGGCAGCGCTGATTCACCCAAGGTTCAAGGCCGATCCTCCGCTTGGGGCCCGCGTCAACGTGCTGGGCGGCGTGAATCTGTTCGAAGCAGTGGCGCGGCGCGCCCAGCGGATCGCCGGCATCGTGTACGCGTCATCGATTGCGGTGTACGACAGCTGCGACGCGGCGAGCGATGCAACCATCCTGCACCATACCTGCGGGCATCCGACGACCCTCTATGGTGTGTTCAAGCAGGCAGAAGAGGGCATGGCGCGCGTGTATTACCAGGACAGAGGCGTCTCCAGCATCGGCCTTCGCCCGGCAACAGTCTTCGGCGCCGGAAGAGACTATGGCCTGACCGCGGCGCCCACCCAGGCCGTCCTGGCGGCAGCGCTCGCGCGTCGTTTCCATATTCCATACAGCGGCCGCAGCCAGATTCACTATGCCGACGACCTTGCGCGCATGTTCATCGCGTGCGCACGTTCCGGCTATCGCGGCGCTGACGTCTTCAATATGCAAGGCAGCGTCGCAGACATGGGCGAAGTCGTCGAGACGATCGAGTCGGTCATACCGGAAGCGCGCGGAACGATCACGTTCGCCGGGCCATCGCTCGGGCTTCCCGAAGACTACGACGCGACCGCGCTGGAGAACCTGATTGGTCCCCTGCCCCGCACGCCGCTGCGCGAAGCAGTAGGCGAGACCTTCAGACTCTTCCGCACCGGGATCGCCAGCGGAGCAATCCGCGACATCTGATCACGTTTGCCGCCGCGGTGCCGTCGCGCCGCGATCTGCGCATTTCCCGACGCATTTCCCCGTTTTCCCGCACTGCCCCCGAGGGCATCCCCGCATTGGGCTTTCCCTAACTGTCCCGAAATGTCAAATATTTGCCCCTGAATGTTAAGACGCTTTGCATCGCCCGCCCATACTTCTGGCACGACTGCCGTCGTCCATGGCACCCATTTCGAGACCACACCCATAACGGGGAGACATCTATGCCAATCCGCCCTACCCTGAACTGCGTGCGCCGCGCCGCTGCCTGCGCTGTCCTGGCCCTGTCCATGCCCGTCGCCATGGCATGGACCAACAAGCCGGTCCGGGTACTGGTCCCAGCGCCTGCCGGCGGCACCATGGATGTGCTGGCACGCGTGCTGTCCGAAGCGCTCACGGCCGAACTGGGCCAGTCCGTGGTGGTCGACAACAAGCCAGGCGCCGGCGGCGGCATTGCGATGAACACGTTGCTGGGGGCGCCGGCCGACGGGCAGACCATCCTGGTGTCGACCACCAATGTGCTCACGGAGATCCCGCATGTGATGAAGGTCTCCTACGATCCGATGAAGGATGTGAAGCCGGTGGCCGCGGTGGCCAGGTCGACCCTCCTGCTGGTCGGGTCGACGGCCCTGCCGCCCAAGGACCTGCCGAGCCTGATCAGCTATGTGAAAGCCCATTCGGGCCAGCTCAGTTTTGCTTCCTACAGTGCGGGCACGGTCGCCCACTATGCTGGCCTGATCATGAACCAGAAAGCTGGCATGGATCTGCAGCACGTGCCTTTTGCCGGCTCTCCGCCGGCGCTGACACAGGTCATGGGCGGACAGATCGCGGTGATGTACGACGGCATGGTGACCTCGCTGCCGATGATCAAGGCCGGCAAGCTGCAGGCCTATGCGCTGGCCGCGAAACAGCGTTCGCCGCTGCTGCCGCAAGTCCCGACCTTTGCCGAGCTGGGCTATCCGGACATTGACTTCAACAACTGGGCGGGCGTGTTCGTATCGTCCAAGGTGCCTGCAGACGTGGTCCAGAAAATCCAGGCTGCCGTCTACAAGGCAGCCTCGACGCCCAAGGTGCAGGAGCGGATTCTCGGGCTCGGCTTCGAGACCGTGCCGGCGCAAACCCCGGCTCAGCTTGGCCAGGCCTTGCGCACCGAGTACGACCGCAATGCCGCCATCGTGAAGACCTACAACATCCAGCCCTGACGGTCCGCGGCTCCGGCAGCGCTGGCTGTTGCCTTCCTGCCGGAGTTCGCACTCGGCCACCGACGGCCATCGCGGCGATCTGCCGCAATCATTCGACCTTCGCCGGTTGCTCCCCTCTTCGCCGGTACCCGTCGACAGTGCGTGCCCCGGATACGCAATGTCCCCGGCGGTCACGGCGAAGACCCGCACCATCATCCGCCCGGCCGCCTGCTTCCCTAGACTCGGTACATATGCCTTACGGCAGGCGCAAGGCGCTGATGCCGCGAAACATGAAGGAGCCAGTATTGCCATTCAAGACCTGTGCCCTGGACCAGGCTGATACCCCTGAAGAGGTCGGGCTGTCCGCGCGGCGGCTGCGGTCGATCTCATCGGTGTTCAATGCAGATATCGACCGTCGCAAGATCCCGGGCGCCGTCGTGCTGGTTGCGCGCAAGGGCCGGATCGCCTGGTTCGAGGCGTTCGGCTTCGAGCATGCGGATACCCCGCGCCGTCCGATGCAGCGCCACTCCGTCTTTCGCCTTGCTGCGATGACCCGGCCCGTCATTGGCGTGGCAGCGCTGATACTGATGGAAGAAGGCCGACTGGCCCTGAACGATCCGGTCGAACGCTACATCCCGGAATTCGCGCACCTTCAGGTCGGCGTCGAGACGGCCGACGGGAAACCCGGCGGGCGCCGCCTTGTGCTCGAACCGGTGCGCCGCGCCATGACCGTCCACGACCTGTTCCGGCACACGTCCGGCCTGACATACGGGCAGTTCGGCGATTCGCTGGTGCAGCGCCAGTATCGCGAAAGCGGCACGATGGATCCCGGGCAGACCAATGCCGAGATGGTCGCAAAGCTGGCGGCCATCCCGCTGCAATGCCAGCCGGGCGAGGTGTTCGAGTATGGCATGTCCACCGACGTGCTCGGCCGCGTCATCGAGATTGTCTCGGGCATGGACCTGGCCCGCTTCGTCGCGGAGCGCGTGACACAGCCGCTGCGCATGCATGCAACGGCCTTCGGGCTGAAGCGCCGGGACGGCGCTGGCCTGGCACTGCCATCCGGCGCATCCGGCAAATCGACCGCCCTGTTCGACTACGACGAGCACGACCCGCCTCGCTGGCATTCCGGTGGCGCCGGCCTGCTGTCCACGGCCGGCGACTACGCGCGCTTCTGCCAGATGCTGCTCAGCGGCGGTGTGCTCGATGGCGTGCGCCTGCTCTCCAGGAAGACCGTCGAATTGATGCTTGGCAACCATCTGCCCCCGACCACACGCTATGGCAGCTCGACCACAGGGCTCGGCATCAACGCGCCATTGCCCGATCTCGGCCAGGGCCATGGCTTGACAGTGGGCGTGCGCACCGCGCGGGGCCTGAGCCCGGTGCCGGGTTCGGTCGGCGATTTTTACTGGGGCGGCGCGCTCGGGACGTATTTCTGGGCGGATCCGCAAGAGCAGCTGGTAGCCATTCTGATGCTTCAGGAGAACGACCCGGCGACGCGCGTCGGGTACCGGGCCCTGTTGCGCAACATCGTATATGGCGCGCTGGAAGACTGAGCAGCGAGCGCGTTACGGCGACCGGCAGTGCGGCCCGCGCACGCGGCACCAGGCATAAATTTTGGAGGAGCAAGCATGAAGACAATGAACCGGCGCTGGATCCTCAGGCAGCGCCCCGTCGGCGATATCGGCGACAACGACCTGCAGCTCGTTGAAGCGCCGCTGCCGCGCCCGCGCGACGGCGAGATCCTGGTGCGCAACCTCTATCTCATGGTGGCGCCGACCAACCGCGTCTGGATGAGCGAGATCGACCAGTACATGGCCCCGGTGGCGCTGGGCGAGGTGATGCGCGGCGTCACCATGGGCGTGGTCATCGAGTCCCGCCACCCGGACTTCAGGCCTGGCGACATCGTCGAAGGCGGCATGGCGTGGGAAGAGTACTCGGTAACGAGGACTGCCCGGCGCGTCCCGGTGGAGTATGGCCTGCCCCTGCATGCGTATGCGAGCGTGCTGGGCAGCTCCGGCATGACCGCCTATTTCGGCATGCTCGACATTGCCAGGCCCAGGGCTGGCGAGACCATCGTGGTGTCGGCCGCCGCAGGTGGCGTCGGCTCGATCGCCGGCCAGATCGGCAAGATACTCGGCTGCCGGGTGGTTGGCGTCGCGGGTGGCCAGGCCAAATGCCAGCTCGTCAGGGATGAGTTCGGCCTCGATGCCTGTGTCGACTACAAGGGCGGCAACCTGCTTGCCGATCTTCGCGACGCCTGCCCGGACGGCATCGACGTCGATTTCGAGAACGTGGGCGGCGAGACCATGGATGCCGTGCTGGCTCTGATCAATCCGGGTGCCCGCATCGCCCTGTGCGGGATGATCTCGACTTACAACGCAAGCGGTGACTGGTGGAGCCCGAAGCTGTTCCGCAACGTCATCATGAAACGCGCCCGCATCGAAGGCTTCCTTATTGCCGACTACCGTTCGCGGTTCCACGAAGCCGTGGAAGCCCTGGCGAAATGGGTCAGGGACGGCCGGCTCAAGTACCGCGTCGACATCGTTGACGGCATCGAGCAGGCGCCCGCCGCCCTGAACCGCCTGTTTACCGGCAAGAACACCGGCAAGCAGCTTGTCCGCCTCGCTCCGGAATCCGTAATCGGCTGAATGCCGCGGCCGCGCAGCCCTTAACCACCAATATCCATGATTCATACAGACATCGGCGGCAACGAGTCCCGGCCGGACGCCCGCCCCCGCCTTCAGGACTTTCAGGGCAAGACGGCAATCATCACAGGCGCCGCGTCGGGCATCGGCCTGGCACTGGCCGAGGCACTGGCGGCTCGCGGTGCCGACCTTGCACTGGCCGACATCGACGCGCACGGGCTTGACACTGCACGCGAGCAGCTCGCATCGACCGGCAGGCGCATCTGCACGCGCGTACTGGATGTTTCCTCCGATGCGGACGTGCGCGATGCGGCGGCGGAGTTCGCGGCGAAACTGGGGCGCATCCACCTGGTCTTCAACAACGCCGGCATCGATATGAGCGGCGAACTGGCTTCGCTATCGGAGCAGGACTGGACCCGCGCGTTCGGCATCAACGTGTTTGGCGTGATTCACGGTATCCGTCATTTCCTGCCGCTGCTGCGCCGGCACGGCGAGCCGGCGCACTTCGTCAACACGGCGTCGGGCGCTGGCTTCTGGGTGAACAGCGACTTCCCGATGGGCGCCTACGCGGCCACGAAATACAGCGTGGTAGCCCTCTCCGAGGCGCTCGAGCAGGAACTGCGCGGCACCGGCATTGGTGTTTCGGTGCTTTGTCCTGGCCCGGTGAAGACCCCCATCGCCGAACGCTCGAGCCATGCCAGCGAATCGTTCAGGGCCAGTGTTGCCGCTGGCACGGCGCCGGAACTGGTGGCCAGCCAGACACTGGAGGCGATTCGGGCGGGCGAGTTCTACATCTTCACGCCGACACGCATGCGGCCGCGCCTGGAAGCGCGATTCGCGCGGATTCTCGGCGCGCTGGAGCGCGCGCCCGCCGTCACCACCGGCACGCCCGCGACATGATCCATCTCATCTTCCTCTGCACGCGGCGCCCCGATGTGGACCGCCACGATTTCCTGCGCTACTGGCGAGAAGCGCATGCGCCGCTGGCGGCGAGCTTTCCCGGTGTGCGGCGCTACGTCCAGAACACTGTCCGCCTGGTCCCCGGTCAGGCTGCGCACTACGATACCGTGGACGAGATCTGGGTCGAAGACAGTGCGGCTCTCGATGCGCTCCTGCACAGCGCGGAGTATGTCGGGTCGGCGCTGGCGGGCGCTGGCAAACTGGTCGACCCCGGGCCCTGCGTGCGTCTGCACACAACGGATCACGTCGTACACGCCGGCGCATCGATCGCCAGGGACGAATCGTTGCCAAAGCGAATGACCTTCTTCAAGCGCAAGGCGAATCTCGGCCGCGCGGACATGCTGCGCTACTGGCGCGGCACGCATGGGCCATTGGCCGCGTCGGTGCCGGGTCTGCGCCGCTATGTCCAAAGTGCCACGCTGCCGGCCGCCTGTGCCGATGCCTGTGAGCAAGGCGAGCCGCGCTTCGACGGCGCGGCGCAGATCTGGTTCGAGGATGATGCCGCGCTGCAGGCAGCGGTGCGCTCGCCGCTCTTCCGGGAGTCAGTCAAGCCGGACGAAGCAAACTTTATCGATACCGATGCCGCCGTGACGCTGTCGATCGAAGCAGAGCGCCGCATCGTCTGGCCGCAGGCGGCCTGAGCAACGCCGCGTTACGCCCGCTGCTCGGGGCTCGCCGCCAGCAGCTGTTGCCGCGGCAGCGGCCCGGCCGGCTGCATGCCATCGCTGCGCCATGCACTGGGGCTGCAGCCAAAATGGCCGCGGAACCAGCGCGAGAACGCGCTCTGCATCGAAAACCCGAGCAACACGGCCACGTAGCTGACCGGGCGGTCCGAATGCCGGAGATACTGCATCGCCTGCGAGGCACGGACCTCATCGAGAATGCTGCTGAAGGTCGAGCCTTCCTGCAGCAGCTTGCGGTGGACCGTGCGCCGGTCGACGCCAAGCTGGCTGGCGACGCGCTCCACGCCGCAGTTTCCCGACGAGAGCAAGGACAGCACCATGCGCCGGACTTTTTCGGTCATGGACAGGGTCGCACGCGCGCTCAGTGATTCCAGATAGGCATGCGCGTACTGCGCCAGCTCCGGGCGCGCGGAGCACGGCACTGCCTCCATGTCCTGCAGCTCGCAGACAATGCCGTTGAAGTCGCAACCGAAATCCACGGCCCGGCCGAACACGCGCGCGTGCGCTGCCGGATTTCTCGGGGCGCCATGCGAAAGGCAGATACGCCGCGCGCGCCACCGTGGACCGATCAGCTCCTGAAGCATCCGGTAAAGCGACACCACTACCATTTCGTCGGCCTGGCGTGTCGAGCCGGAATGCTCGACCATCAGCGACACGCGGATGACCAGAGCGCCCTCCCGTTCTTCCACGCCGAGGAACAGAGCCTCGCTATGCAGCGTGATGTAGCGCACCATCGCACCAAGCGCATCGCGCAGCGTCCGCGAATCTCGCACTGCCATGCCGAGCGGCCCCAATACCGACAATTGACGGCCCTCCCCCATGCGCAGGCCAAAGTCTTCGGCATCGGAGGCTGCCGCGGACATTTCGAGAAGGCGGCAGACTGCGCTGGCGGAAACCAGGTTGTCGCCGTCGTCCAGGCAGCTTGGCGGCAGCCCCACTTCCGCCAGCATCCGCAGCGGATCCAGGCCGACCGAGCGCGCCACCTCGGTATAGCGCGACAGCGTGGCGATGCGAACTAAACGACTCATGGGCCTCCTTGAACGGGCAGCGGCTGCAAGGCCATTGCAGCCTTCGGTTGTCGCGGGTGCGGTGTCCGCGCCCGCCGGTCGTCTGCCTGGTGTCAGGCGCGGCGCATCAGGCTGTAGCTCTGCGCGCTGGGACCGAAATCGGGCATGCCGGCCAGGAACAGGGCAAGCGGGACGACATCGGCGGGATCCTTGAACCATTCGCCGGGCGGTATGGCAACGTCACGCGTCATGTCCGTCCTGACCGGCCCCGGTATCAGCTCATTGACGCTGATGTTGTCCTCCTGGAGTTCCATCGCCAGCGACTGGGTAAGCATCCACAGGCCGCTCTTGGAGCACGAGTAGGCCGACAGGCCCGCATTGGGGCGATTGCGCTGGCCGGAACCGATCATGATGATCTTGCCGGCGCCACGGCGGCGCAGGTGGGGAATGGCGGCATGGGCGGTGTGGTAGGCACCCGTCAGGTTGATATCGATGGTCTTGCGCCAGAGCACGGGATCGCCGTCAGCGATCCGGCGCTGCTCGAGCGCGACACCGGCATTGGCCACGACGATATCGACACCGCCAAAGGTATCGCTGGCGCGCTGGAACAGGGCCGCGACGGTCTCGTAGTCCGCCACGTCAACGGTCTGCGCGATAGCCCGGCCACCCGCTTCGCGGATCAGCGCGGCGGTCTGCGCGATGTCGGCCTCGCTGCGGGCGCTGCATACCACCGCAGCACCGGCGCTGGCATAGGCCAGTGCAATGGTGCGTCCGATGCCGCGGCCCGCGCCTGTGATCACGGCAACCTTGTCCTTGAGCATATTGGGGTCGATCTGGCTCATTGTCAGTTTCTCAGTCTCGCTTTGCGTTGCAATGGTGTGTGTGTGTCGCACGTAAGTGGCTCGACTCGCATTGCGACTCCGAAAGGTTGTAGTAGAGGTCGATGCAGAAGGGTCGATGCACAGTATTGAGGAACTGGCGCGCGATGCGTTGACATTCGGGGGCAGCCACTTTACATTTTGGGGCACCTTGGGGAAGTCCTATGTCGACACTGCTGCAACATGTGAACCTGACGGAGTTTGTCGACGTGGCCCGCCAGCTCGGCCTGGATCCCTATCGCCAGCTGCGTCAGGCGGGTATCAGCCCGACGGCGCTGGTGGACCCGGAAATGCGGGTGCCGGCGAAATCGGTCATGCGCCTGCTGGAGGATTCGGCACGGCGTGCCGGCCTGGAAGACCTTGGGCTGCGCGTGGCGGAAGCCCGTCAACTGACAACGCGGGGCCCACTGTGGACGGCGATGCGCGAGGGCGCCACCCTGCGCGACGCACTGGACGCGATGGCGCGCTATCTGCATTTGCTCAACGAAGGTCTCGATATGCGCATCGAGACGATCGGGGACGCCGCGCTTGTCAGGCTTGAACTCCTCGTGTCCGTGGAAGGTTCCATGCGGCAATCGACGGAGTTCGTGATCTGCCTCTGGTTCCGGTTGTTCAAGCTGCTCGCGGGCCCGGCATGGAAGCCGCGCAGCGTCTGCTTCAGCCATGCCGCGCCAGCCAGCCTTGCCACGCATCGGCGCGTGTTCGGTGTACCGGTGCGCTTCCGCCAGGATTTCGATGGCATCCTGCTGGCCGCCTCCGACCTCGACGTGGCCAACGCAGCGCCGGATCCGGCACTGGGACGTCATGCGCGCGAGTTCCTGGATACCAAGCTGGCGCAGTCCGGCTCCACCATGCCGGACAAGGTGCGCAAGCTGGTATTCGCGCTGCTGCCAACCGGCCAGTGCGGGGCCGAACAGGTAGCCCGGCAGCTTGGCATCGACCGCAAGACGATGCATCGCCACCTGGCTGCCTATGGACAGAACTACCTTTCCGTCGTCGATGCCGTCAGGGTCGACCTCGTCACGAGATACCTGAAAAACAGCGCGCGACCGCTGTCGGACGTTGCGATCCTGCTGGGCTTTTCCTCGCTTAGTGCATTCTCCAGGTGGTTCTCCATGCGCTTTGGCTGCAGCGTGACGGTGTGGCGCCGTCAATCACCGGCACGGGAAAGTACCCGCTAGCGCTGCGCTGGCCGATGCCGCGGAGACCCATCGTGCGCGCGACGCGCGCAAGACCAGCGGCGCTGGCGCCGTACTGGTACCGTAACGTTGCTTCCCGGCGCGCGGGCATCACCGCTCCACCAGGACGCATGCGCTATCACGGGGCGACGTGCTCAGGGCATGATCGCCCGGAACCCATTGCTGGAACATTGCAGGAAATCGGAGAGATCATGGACCTGAGGCTAGAAGGCAAGCGCGCCATCGTGACGGGTGGCAGCCGCGGCATTGGCAAGACGATTGCCCTGCAGCTCGCGCAGGAAGGCGTTGATGTCGTGC
This sequence comes from Cupriavidus sp. 22TCCZM01-5, assembly GCF_057798915.1. Taxonomy (NCBI): domain Bacteria; kingdom Pseudomonadati; phylum Pseudomonadota; class Betaproteobacteria; order Burkholderiales; family Burkholderiaceae; genus Cupriavidus; species Cupriavidus sp. 22TCCZM01-5. The sequence continues at coordinate 64,023 of NZ_JBYOJR010000004.1, read as the reverse complement.
TCGCCGCGCGCGGGCAAGAGGCGCTGGAGGCGACAGCCGCGGAGCTCGCGGCGCTGAGCGGCCGCCGCATGGTGCCGCTGACGGTCGATACCGCCGACAAGGCGTCCGTCGATGCCATGGTGGAGCAAGCGATCGAAGCCCTGGGTGGCATCGATATCCTGGTCAATGCCGCGGCGCTGCCAGGCGGCATCTCGCCGGCCACGCAGCTGGACCAGATCGTCGATGCGCAAGCACTCGAAGATATCGACATCAAGGTCATCGGCTATCTTCGCACCGCACGGGCGCTGGCGCCGCATCTGGCCGCAAATGGCTGGGGACGCATCATCAATATCGGCGGCCTGGCGATCTACCATACGGGCCGGCCCATCGCCACGCTTCGCAACGTCGGCGTGGCGGCGATCACCAAGAACCTCGCGGATGAACTTGGCCCGAAGGGCATCAATGTCACGGCGGTCCATCCCGGACCCACGCGCACCGAGAAGACCGATGCTGCCACCGAGGCGTGGGCGGCGACCAGAAGCAGCCTCGGCCGCATGGTCGATGCCAGCGAGGTCGCCTGCGTGGTGACCTTCCTCGCTTCACCGCTGAGCGTGGCAATCAATGGCGAAGCCATCGCGGTCGGCGGCGGAATCCCCGGCAGCATCCACTATTGAACTCACCTGCACTGCCGACGGCAGCCTCGCCTTGCTGGCCCGCTTCAGCGCGGGCCAGCCCTGCAGGCTGCGCGTCACGCCAGGTCAATGGCCCTGTTCTTCCTGGAGCCGCTGGCGCAGCACCGCACGGAGATCCTCGCCATATCCGGTGAGGGTGCCGCCATCCACGGCCAGCATCTGGCCCGTGATCATGTCGGCACGGTCGCTGGCAAGGAACGATACCGCCTCGCCGATCTCCTCGGGCTTGCAGAATCTGCCCAGCGGCACCGTCCGCCGGATCAGCGCATCGCGCTTTTCCGGACTGGCATACGCTTCAATGGCAGGCGTCAGGATGCCGCCGGGGCACACGGCATTGACATTGATGCGCTGGTCCGCCAGCTCCCATGCGAGGTGTTGCGTCAGCCCCGTGACCGCATGCTTGGACGCGGTGTAATCCGCACTGCTGAAGTAAGCCATGCGAATGCCGGCGATGGAGTCGATATTGACGATCTTGCCCTTGCCCTGCGCCTTCATGGCAGGGATGACCGCCTGGCAGCAGAACAGGATGCCCTTGGCGTTCACCCCCATCACGCGGTCCCAGTTTTCTTCCGTGACGTCGCACACCAATGCGGAGGCGCCGCCGATGCCGGCGTTATTGACCAGGATGTCGATCGCGGCAAACGCCTCCAGCGTCTGGCGGGCCATGGCCTCCGTGTCGGCCTTCTTGCTGATGTCGGCGCGGATGGCGATCGCACGCTTGCCGTCCGGATCAATGCTGGAAGCGACGCGTCTGGCGGCGTCAAGGTTCAGGTCCACCACGGCAATCCTGGCGCCTTCACGCGCCAGCACGCGCGCGATGCCTTCGCCGCCGCCCTGCCCGCCGCCCGTAATGATTGCCACCTTGTCCTTAAGCTCCATGCTGGTCTTCTCCTTGCGATCTTGTCAGAGGTCGATACCGTGGGCCGTTGCGGCCGACCTCGCCAAGTATCTAGGAGCAAGGCGGAGCATTTTGACAATCCGGGGCATCAGATTGACATTTCGGGGTAACTAGGGAAACCACGAAGGCCGAGCCATCATACCCATGAGCGGCCGACCAGCTTTCGCAAACCGCCCAGCCGCCAAATGCGCCTTTTGCTGACTTTCGCCGTCCGGCCAAGTGACTCGCCGGCCGAACCGCGAAACAACCGCGCCCGCCAGGCACGACACCGCTGTCAGACATCCTCCCCCCACCCATTCGGCCCAACCCCGACATCCCCGCCCCCATCCGCCCGCTAGAGTCAACCTTGCGACCAACGCACCGCTGGATCACAGGTGCCGCTACCTGCTCCCGTGCAACAGCCTGCCGGCCGCATCCGACAACAACCCGATGAGGTTCCAAATGGATCTGAAAAAGCCCGTCCGTCCGACCCATGTGGCCGGCGCACTCGCCGTGGTCCTGGCCGGTCTGAGTTGTGCCGCTGCCTTTGCCCAGACTCCCGCCACTCCGTCCACCCAGTCCACCCCGGCCACAACAGCCACACCAGCCACACCAGCCACACCAGCCACTCCAGCCACACCGGCCACACCGGCCACACCGGCGGGGGCGCAAGGCGTGCCGCCAGGCATGACGCAAATCGAGCCACCGAAGGATCCGCTGGTGGAACGCCGCGAGGCCCGCAAGAAGGCGGCCGATGAATACAAGGCCACCAAGAAGACTGCCAAGGGCGAGTACAAGCAGGACGTCCACGCAGCCAAGCAGGAGCGCAAGGCGGAGGACCAGGCCGCGGACAACGCCGCGCGCCAGGAACTCGCGGCGCCAAAGCAGTAGCGAACCGCAGCATCTTCGCCGGCAGTGGGCTGGCAAGCCGCTGCCGGCGCCGCCATCGCCAGCCGGCTCACGACCGGCTTGCACCGGCCCGTATCCGCACTAGACTCCAGTAGCACGCGCCGCAGGCACTCGCGCAGCGGCCGCGCTGCCCGACATGCCCGCTTTCCGCTTGCCCCCCAAGCTGGCAGGCCTCTTGCTGCAAGGCCTGGTGGGGGCAGCATGCTGCTTCGGCCCGCTTGCCGCCGCGCAGCAAAAGTCGGCGCCGGCCTCCGCGCCGACAGCGGCCGCGCCAGCCGCAAAAACCGATGCCGCCGCCGTACGCGGGCTCAACCTGGCCAACAAACCCTGGAAGGGCGATTTCGACGCAATGGTCGATCGCCACGTCATCCGCGTGCTGGTGCCCTACAGCCGCACGCTGTACTTCAGTGACAAGGGCCGCGAGTGCGGCCTGACGGCCGGGCTGGTGCGGGACTTCGAGCGCTACCTGAACAAGACCTACGCCAGCCGCCTCGGCAAGCGCCCGCTGACGGTCATCATCATCCCGACCACGCGCGACCGCCTGCTGCCCGACCTGGCCGCTGGCCTGGGCGACATTGCCGCCGGCAACCTGACCGAGACCGAATCCCGGCTCAAGCTGGTCGACTTCGCCGCGCCACGCGACCGCAAGCCGGTGCGCGAACTGATCGTCACCGGGCCCAAGGCACCCGCGCTGTCCAGCCTGGTCGACCTGTCCGGCAAGACCGTGCACGTGCGGCGCACGAGCAGCTACTACGAAAGCCTGACGGCCCTGAACGACAGCCTGCGCCAGACCGGCAAGGCACCCGTGAAACTTGTGCTGCTGCCCGACGCGCTCGAAGACGAAGATGCCATGGAGATGGTCAATGCCGGGCTGTTGCCGATCATCGTGGTGGACGACTGGAAAGCCGCGATGTGGGCGCAGATCCTGCCCAAGATCAAGGTGCGCGAGGACCTCGTGGTCCGCGCCGCGGGCTATGTCGGCTGGGCCTTCCGCAAGAACAGCCCGCAGTTGCGTGCGGCGATCGATGATTTCTACGTCAACCACCTGAAGAAGCACAGTGTCGCGGAATACCGGCTCAAGCAACTGATGAAGAGCGTCAAGCAGATCCGCAACAACACCAATGATGCGGAATACAAGCGCTTCGAGCAGACCATTGCCTTCTTCGACAAGTACGGCAAGGACTACAGCTTCGACCCGCTGATGCTGGCCGCGCAGGGCTTCCAGGAATCGCAGCTGAACCAGAAGGCCCGCAGCCATGTGGGCGCGATCGGCGTCATGCAGGTCATGCCCGCCACCGGCAAGGAGCTCAACGTGGGCGATATCAAGCAGACCGAGTCGAACATCCACGCGGGCACCAAGTACCTGGACAAGCTGATGACGCGGTATTTCGCCGATGCGCACTTCTCCGAAGCGAACCGCCCGCTCTTTGCCTTTGCCAGCTACAACGCCGGCCCCGGCAATATCGCGAAGATGCGCAAGGAGGCCGCGGCGCGCGGCCTGGACCCGGACAAGTGGTTCAACAATGTGGAAATCGTGGTGGCCGAGAAGATCGGCATCGAGACCACGACCTATGTGCGGAACATCTACAAGTACTATGCCGCCTACCGGCTGGTGCAGGACATGCAGGCCGCGCGGGAACGCGCGCTGAAGGAAGTCAGCAGATAGGTATGTCCCGTGCCGCGGGCTCAGTCGGCCAGCCCGCTGGCGTCGATATAGCCGAGCGCTTCGGTCACCGCCAGCCGCGCCTTGAGCACGTAGCAGACACGGCGCTCGCGGATGGCCAGGGTGACCACGTTGGCCTGCAGCATTTCCTCGAACAGGTGGCCGGCACGCTTGATCGGCAGGCCGGCCAGTTGCGCCAGGTCGGCCGCGGGCAGCCCCTCTTCGCCTGCCTGCAGCAGCGCGCGGCAGATCTTCACGCGTGCGGGTTCGGTCATCAGCGCCATGGTCAGCGCGCTTTCCTGGGTCTCCATGTCCACACCTCGATTGTCCGGCGGGCGCCGCCGCCCTCGCTTTTTTTCACGTTCTACGCGGGCCTGGCGGCAAAGGCAATAGGGCCGCGCCCCGGCTGCGTGGATTACAACACGCAGCCGTCAGGCCCGCAGACGGGTGATGCGCCACCGGCATCGTTGGTGTTGGCCTGCAACTGCTGCGCGATCGACGCCTGCCATTCGGCGGGCTTGCCAAGAAAGGGACCGAAATCGAGCACGCGGTAGCCACCGTCCGTTTCGAGCGCAAAGGTCGGGAAACCTCGTCCACCCAGCGCGCCCAGCAGGCGCCGGCTTTGTTCGATATGGCGGGCGGCCGGCGCCCCGGCCGCGGCGCTGTAGGCCGCGCCAAAGGCTGCGGGCGCCATGCCAAGTTCGGCGGCCAGCGCGGCCAGCACCTCGGGCCGGGCGATCTGCCGCCCTTCGACATAGTGCGCGTGCTGGATGCGCTTGAGCATGGCCAGTGCCAGGTCCTGCGGCGCATCGGCCGATAACTCGTCCCATAACTCGGCCGATAGCGCGGCCGCGGCAAGGATCGCGGTAATCGGCGGCTCGGAATCGAACACGGCATGCGGATCGCACAGCAGGCCGTTGAAATAGGCGTCGCCGAACGGCTGGCCCGTGAGCGCGTGGATGCGCCGGTCATGCGGCATCACATAGTTGCGCAGTGCCGGCGTCACCGGCTGGCGTTGCGCCCCGGCCATCATGCCGCCGGCATGCAGCGCCAGCGCCATGCCGGGCATGGCCTGGGCGGCCTGCACCAGCGGCGCGGCGGCATAGCACCAGCCGCACAGGGGATCGTAGATGTAGTGGAGAGTGGCGGTCATCGTCATGCCGCCATGATAGCGCCGGAGGCGGCATGCACCTCCGGCGCACCGGCCGGTCAGGCCAGCACGAACGGCAACTGGCGCTGCCGCTTGCCCGTCAGCACGAACAGCGCATTGGCGACCGCCGGGGCAATCGGCGGCACGCCTGGTTCGCCCAGGCCGGTGGGCGGGTCCTGCGAGGGCACGAAGAACACGTCGACTACGGGCGCGTCGGTAATCCGCGGCGGCGGATAGTCGGGGAAGTTGCTGTTCTTCACCGCGCCGTTCTCGATCTCGATGGCAAACCCGGGCCGCGTCATCGCCAGCCCGAAGATGCAGGCGCCCTGGATCTGCGCCTCGGCCGACAACGGGTTGACCACGCGGTTGGCGTGCACGCCGGCGGTGACGCGGTGCACGCGCGGCTCGCCCTTGACCAGCGAGACCTCGGCCACATGGGCCACCACCGAGTTGAACGACTCGTGCACCGCCACGCCCCACGCGTGCCCCTTGGGCAGCTTGCGCTTGCCGTAGCCGGACTTTTCCACCGCCAGCTGCAATGCGGCCCGATGGCGCGCGTGCTTGCTCTCATCCAGCCGCGCCAGGCGGTAGGCCACCGGATCCTGCCTGGCCGCCGCGGCCATTTCGTCCACGAGCGTTTCCTTGACGTAGGCGGTGTGCGTGTTGCCGACCGAGCGCCACCACAGCACCGGCACGTCCACCTGCGGGTGGTGTACCGAAAGCTGCATCGGCAGGTTGTAGTCGTTCTCGAGCAGGCCTTCGGTCATGGTCGCGTCGACGCCATTCTTGACCATGAACGGCTCGAACGGCGTGCCCTTCAGGATCGACTGGCCGACGATGGTGTGCTGCCAGCCCACCACCTTGCCGTGCGCGTCCAGGCCAATGCGCGCGCGGTGCACATGCAGCGGACGGTAGTAGCCGCCGCGGATGTCGTCCTCGCGGCTCCAGACCACCTTGAGGGGTTCGGTGTGGCCGTTGGCGACCCAGGCGCGCAGCACGTTGGCCGCTTCCACCAGGTAGTCGGACGTGGGCACCGCGCGGCGGCCGAAGCCGCCGCCCGCCATCATGGTGTTGAGGGTGACCTGGTCCGGGTGCAGTTCGAGCACGCGTGCCACGGCCGCCTGGTCCACGGTCTGGAACTGGGAACCGACCCACACCTTGACAGCCCGCACCTTGCCGCCGGCCACGTCGGGCTGCAGCGTGCAGTTCAGCGGCTCCATCGGCGCATGGGCGAGATAGGGGAAGCGGTACTCGGCTTCGATCCTGCGCGGCGCGCCATTCACTGCCGCGGCGATATCGCCCTCACCGGCACGGGCCACGGTGCCGGGCTGCGCGGCCAGCTTCGCATAGGTCTCGAACAGCGCCTGCGACGACACCTTCGAGCCGGTGTCTTCCCACTCGATCTGCAGCGCCTCGCGCGCCTGCCTGGCCGGCCAGTAGCCGTCGGCCACCACGGCCACTCCGGTGCCGCCACGGTCCACCGGCACCTGCATTACGTCTCTCACGCCCTTGATCGCGCGCGCCTTGTCGGCATGGAACGACTTGACCTTGCCGCCGAAGCGCGGCGGACGCGCCACCACGGCCACCCTCATGTCCTTCAGGCGCGTATCGATGCCGAACGCCGGTTTGCCTTCGAGCTTGGCGCGCGCATCGAGCCGCGGCGTGGGCTTGCCCACCAGGCGGAACTGCGACGGGTCCTTCAGGCGCACCTGCCGCGGCACCGGCATCTCCATGGCCGCGGGCGCCAGTTCGCCGAACGTGGCACGCCGGCTGCCCGAGCTCACCACGCCCTGCTCGACCTTGCAGCTGGCGGGATCGACCTGCCATTGCCGCGCCGCCGCGGCGACCAGCATGGCGCGGGCACGGGCGCCCAGTTCGCGGTACTGCTGGAACGAATGGTTGATGGCAGTCGAGCCGCCAGTCATCTGCATGCCGAAGCCGGGGTCCTTGTACGGATCGCCGGCGGGGGCCAGCGCGGCGCGCACGTTGCGCCAGTCGACGTCCAGCTCTTCGGCCAGCGCCATGGGCAGCGCGGTGTGCACGCCCTGGCCGAATTCCAGCCGGTTCACCGCGATCGTCACCGTGTTGTCCGGCGCGATCACCAGGAACGCCTGCGGCGCCGATGGGGGCGCCTTCGGTGCGCCGCCCTCCTGGGCCTGCGCCACGGGCACCATGCCCAGTGCCAGGCCGCCGCCGGCCAGGCCGCTCAGCTTGAGGAAGCTGCGGCGATCCAGCGTTGCCACGCCGGCAGCGCCGCTGCCGTCGGCATTGCCGCCCTGCGCCGTGCTTGCGCCGGCCAGGGCCTCGAGTCCACGAATACGCATGTCAGGGCCTCCGCTCAGGCCAGCGCGCGGGCCGCGTCCTTGATCGCGGCCCGGATGCGCTGGTAGGTGCCGCAGCGGCACAGGTTGCCGGCCATGGCCTGGTCGATGTCGGCATCGGTGGGCCGGGGCTTGTTGCGCAGCAGTCCCACCGCGCTCATCACCTGCCCGTTCTGGCAGTAGCCGCACTGGGCCACGTCATGCTTGATCCAGGCGTCGAGTACGGCGCGGCCGACCTTGTCGGCATTCACGCCCTCGATGGTGGTGATGCGCGCCCCGGCCGCTGCCGAGACCGGCGTCACGCAGCTGCGCGTGGCCTGGCCGTTGATATGGACCGTGCAGGCGCCACACGCGGCCATGCCGCAGCCGAACTTGGTCCCGGTCAGGTCAAGGTTGTCGCGCAAGGCCCACAGCAGCGGCGTGGACGGATCCACGTCGACTTCCTGCGCCTTGCCGTTGATATTGAGAGTTGTCATGGGGGGACACTCCTTGGGTACGTTGCCCGTAGTCTTGTTCACACGCCGCGCCCACGGCCATTGACCGGCCGCCGCGGACAAATGAGCATAGTGCAATTCCGGTCACCTTGCCGGCAGGGGCGTGACGCGCGCGCTCCATGCACGAACTTTGTGCAGCCGGGCAAGGTCAGTCAGGAAATCAGGGGCGTCCGCCCGCCGCCACAGCAACAGTGACTCCGACTATTCCAGAATCCAGCGAACGCGCCGTCGCGACACTCGACAGCATCCAGGCCCTGCGCGGACTGGCCGCGGCGTATGTCGTGCTGTACCACTCCGGCCTGACGCTGGGCACCGGACAGACGCCCGTGCTCGCGTGGATCACCGCCAACCTCATCAAGCGCGGCCATGTCGGCGTCGATGTGTTCTTCGTCATCAGCGGCTTCATCATCGCGTGGGTCGCGGTGCTGGCACGGCCGCGGCCCGAAACGCCGGCCAGCTTCGTGATCCGCCGCTGCTGCCGGCTGGCGCCGCCGTACTGGACCATGTCGGTCATCCACGCGCTGCTGCTGAACCCGGTCACGCCGGCGGTGTTCGCGTTGTCGCTGGCCTTCGTGCCCACCAGTACGGACCATGCGCCCTACTACGGCTATCCCGCGCTGTACGTGGGCTGGTCGCTCAACTACGAGATGGCCTTCTACGGCGCCTTCGCGCTCGGGCTATGGCTGGCGGGTCGGCGCGCGCTGTGGGTGGTGCTGGCGCTGTTCGCCGGGTTCACGCTGGCGCTGCCGTGGTGGCGCTTCGGCGCGCCCGTCATGGATCCCGCGCAGGGCTATCCGTTCGCGTGGCCGTGGGTGGCGATGGCGAGCAATCCGCTGGTGCTTGAGTTCCTGCTCGGCTGCCTGCTGGCGTGGGCCTATGCGCGCTGGCGCCATCTGCTGACGCGCGGCGCGGCGTGGGCGATGCTGGTCGCGGGCACCGCCTGGTTCCTGGCCTCGCTGCCGCTGGTCGGGCCCGAGTTCAGCCTGGCGGGGCGCGGCCTGCCCGCCGCCGCGCTGCTGGCGGGCGCGGTCGCCGCCGAGCACTGCGGACTGCTGCGCGTGCCGCGCGCGCTGGTGTGGCTGGGCGAGCTGTCCTACGCCCTTTACCTGGTCCACCCTACCGTGATCGAGGGCGTCAAGCGGCTGATGCCCGAACTGGCGCCGGACCAGTACGCGCTGCAGCTCGCGCGATTCGCCATCGACGCCGCGCTCACGCTGCTGCTGGCGATGCTGCTGCACCGCTGGGTGGAGCTGCCGGGCATCGCCGCCGGCCGGCGCCTGGCCCGCCGGCGAGGTTGACGGCTCAGCTCCGCAGGCTGGCCAGGTACAGGTAAAGCGCGGTCAGGTCGGTGTCGTTCATGCGGCCGAAGGAATCGAACGGCATCACGGTGCTGATGGCCGACCCGTCGGGCCGCTTGCCGCTGCGCATCATGGCGATGAAGGCGGCGGCACGGTCGTAGCGCGCCATCGCGCCCCCGGCAACGGGCCGCAGGTCCGCCGCGGGTGGCCAGTCAGGCGGGGCACCGGGGATCTTGCCGCCGCGCAGGTCGGCGCGGTGGCAGCCCTGGCAGGCATTGGCCACGTAGCCGCCGTACTGCGCCGTCACCGATGGCACGATCGCCGGCGACGGCGGCAGCTTGTGGTCGATCTTGGAAGCCGCGTCGCGGATAAAGCCCGCGCCATACATCGCGCGCACGAACCACGGCATGCGGATGTCGGCGGGCGCGCCAAGGCCCGGGGGCAGGCTGCGCAGGTACGCCACCAGCGCGGCCAGGTCATCGTCGCTGAGCCGGTTGTAGTCTTCGCTGGGCATGACCAGCAGCGGCCGGCCCGATGGCGCGATGCCATGGCGGATGCTGCGGACCCAGTCGATCGGCTGGTAATGGGCGATCTCAGCGTTGCCGCGCGTCAGGTCGGGCGCGCGCACCTGCAGCCCGCCCGGGTCGTCGAACACCTGGCGCCCGCCGGCCGCGGCGCCGTGGCACTCCATGCAGCCGCGCGATTCGAACAGGTACTTGCCAAGCGCTACGCTGGCGGCATCGTCGCGATAGGCCACCGGCGCCACCTTGATGTCAATGGTGCGCCCGGCCTTCTGGTCGCCGATCAGCATGGCGCCATAGACGACCCCGGCTGCGGCCACGACCACGCCGGCCAGCGACCACGCCGCCACACGCAGATAACGAGCCATGCTGCTTCCCCCGTGCGGACATCGCACCGCCCATGCGGCGCGGACAGTTCAGCTTGAAGGGGCACGCATCGCGGTGTCTGTGGGGAAAGGCACACTTGGCCGGGGCCGCGCGACCCCGGCCGAGGCCGTCGCCATGACGTCCTCCGCCGGCGGCGGCGCCATACCAAAAAAAGCGCGCCAGCACCAGTGGCAACAGGCACGGTACCTGCCTGCTATCTCCGACCTGCCTCCGATTCCGAACCGATACAGTGGCGCTACGCTGGGGCCCGCTACGCCCTGGCAACGTTGAACCCACGTTCCTGCCTGCCAGAACCGTCCATGACGCCCGATACGGTCGATACGGCCGCTCCCTCCGTTGGCGCCCCGCTGCGCCGCTGGCTGCCCATGCTGATCTGCGGCATGGGCTATTTCGCCCTGGCCGCGTTCGGCATCTGGCTGGCGCGCCTGCCCGGCAGCGTGGCCACGCTGTGGCTGCCCAACGCCTTTTGCCTGTGCCTGCTGCTGCATCGGCCGCGCGCCGAGGCGCCGTGGCTGCTTGCCAGCATGTTCTGCGCCAACCTGGTCGCCAACTGCCTGTTCCTGGACGGCCCGGACGCGGCCGTACTGCTGGCCGCCGCGAACCTGTTCGAGGTCGCATGGACGGCACGGCTGCTGCGCTTTGTCTCCGCCCATGCCAGCGCGGAGCGCCTGGGCCCGCTCGGCAATTTCGCGTGCACGCTCGGCGTGGCCTGCGTGCTGGGGCCGGCGCTGGGCGCCACGGCCGGCGCGGCGGCGCTGGCCTGGGTGGCCGGCACACGCTTTGCCAGCCTCTGGTGGGCCTGGTGGCAGGCGGGCGCGCTTGGCATGGTGGTGCTGCTGCCGCTGGCGCTGACCATCAACGCGACGCGCGCATGCGCGACCTTTGCGCGCCGCATGCTGTTGCCTCAGGCCGGCCTGCTCGCCCTGTGCCTGGCCATCGGCGCGCTCGCGCTGTGGCAAGGCCATGATCCGTTCGTCGCCATGTCGCTGCCACTGGTGCTGGCGGCCATGTTCGCCAACCCGTTCGGCACGGCGCTGCTGACGCTGCTGGCCACGCTGACCATGGAACTGGCCGCCGTGGCGGCAGGGGTGCAGCAGTCGGTGCCGCTGTCGGCCGCCCTGATCATGGTGTTCCCGGTCTGCATCGCCTACCTGGCGGACCAGAACCGCCATGGCCGCGCCAGCCTGCACAGCAGCGACCAGCGCTTTCGCCTGGCCATGGAACATTCGGCCATCGGCATGGCGCTGACCGGGCTGGACGGCCGCTGGCAGACCGTGAACCGCGCGCTGACGGACCTGCTCGGCTACAGCCCCGCACAGCTGTACCAGCAGCGCTTCCAGGACATCACCCACCCCGATGACCTCGATGCCGACCTGCGCCAGATGCAACGGCTGCTGGACGGCGAGATCGAGTCCTACCGCATGGAAAAGCGCTTCCTGCACCAGGCCGGCGAGTACCGCTGGGCCTTGCTGGCGGTGTCCCTGGTGCGCGACCAGCACAGCCGCAGCCCACTGCACTTCATCGCGCAGATCGAGGATATCCACACGCGCAAGCTCGCCCAGGGGCAGCTCGAGCAGCTGTCGCGCCGCACCCAGCTCGCGGTGGAAGCCGGTGGCGTGGGCATCTGGGAATGGGATTTCACCAGTTCCGGCATTACCTGGGATGCCCGCATGCACGCGCTGCACGGCACCGATGCCGCGCACGGCGCGCCGGTGATCGCGCAGTGGATCGCCATGCTCCACCGCGACGACGTGGCCCGCGTGAACGGCGAGATGCGCAAGGCCATCCGCGGCGAGAAGGCGTTCGACACGGAATACCGCATCGTCTGGCCCGATGGCCAGGTACGCCACGTGCGCGCAATGGCCAATGTCACGCGCAACGGCGACGGCGCCGCGCTTGCGCTGGTGGGCACGAACTGGGACATCACCGAGCAGCGCCGCCTGACCGAGGCGCTGTTCGAGGAGAAGGAACGCCTGCACATCACGCTGCAGTCCATCGGCGACGCCGTGATCTGCACCGACGCCGGCATGCGCGTGACCTTCATGAACCCGATTGCCGAGCAACTCACGGGCTGGACCATGGCCAGCGCGAGCGGCCTGCCGCTCGAACGCGTGTTCCGCATCGTCGACGAACTCACCGGGCTGCCCATCCCCAGCCCGGTCGAAGCCTGCCTGCAGACGCTCACGCCCGCTTACCTGCAGGAGGGCGCGGTGCTGCAGAGCCTGACCGGCGAGCGCCACGACGTGCAGGATTCCGCCGCCCCGGTACTCACCGCGGCCGGCGATGTGCTGGGCGCGGTGCTGGTGTTCCAGGACATCACCACGGCCCGTGCGATGCAGCGCGAGCTGGCCCATTCGGCCATGCACGACGCGCTCACCGGGCTGCCCAACCGCACCTGGTTCGAAAAGCGGCTGCGCGAGGCCTGCGAGGCCGCGCGCACGCAGGGCCACCACGCCGCGCTGTGCTTCATCGACCTGGACCGCTTCAAGATCGTCAACGACACCGCCGGGCACGCCGCCGGCGACATCCTGCTGCGCGAGCTGGGCTACCTGATCCGCAACCATGTGCGCCCCGACGACCTGCTGGCGCGGCTCGGCGGCGACGAGTTCGGGCTGCTGCTCAAGGACTGCACGGTCGACCAGGCCGAGGCCATCGGCCAGGGCGTGATCGACGCCATCCGCAGCCGGCGCTTCCCGTGGGACGGCCGCGTGTACGACGTGGGCGCCAGCATCGGCATTGCCGCCATCGACCAGGACGTGCCGCCGGTCGGCGAACTGATGAGCCGCGCCGACGTGGCCTGCTATGCCGCCAAGGCGGCCGGGCGCAGCCGCGTGTCGGTGTATCGCCGCGACGAGAGCGACGCGCGGCGCCACCATCGTGAACTCGAGGTGGCCGCGGGCATCCACTCGGCGCTGGAAGGCAATCACTTCCGGCTGTTCGCGCAGGAGATCCGCGCGCTGCAGCACCAGCCCGGCGACGGCCGCGAGGAACGCCATATCGAGATCCTGGTGCGCATGGTCGACGAGCACGGCGAGATGATCATGCCCGGCGCCTTCATTCCGGCCGCTGAGCGCTATGACCTGATGGGGCACGTCGACCGCTGGGTCATCCGCCATGTGCTGCGGGAGTACGGCGAGCGCCTGCGCGCCGTGCCGGGCCTGTCGGTATCGGTCAACCTGTCGGCCAACTCGCTCGACGAACCCTTCCTGCTGCCCTTCCTGCATGCCGAGCTGGAACGGTCGGCCCTGCCCGCCAGCCGTATCCGGCTCGAGATCACGGAAACCGCGCTGATCAACAACATGGCCGCCGCCAACCGCGTGGTAACGGAAATGCGGCGCGCCGGCTGCACGGTGGCGCTCGATGATTTCGGCTCCGGGCTGTCGTCATTCGCGTATCTCAAGCAGTTCCCGGTGGACTACCTCAAGATCGATGGCATCTTTATCCGCAACCTGGCCGACAACATGGTCGACCGCGAGATCGTCAGCTCGATCAACGACATCGGCCACCGGCTCGGCGTGCGGACGGTGGCCGAATGGGTGGAAGACGAGCGCACGCTGAACGCGCTGCGCGCGATCGGCGTGGACTACGCCCAGGGCTACGCCATCGGGCGGCCGGTTCCGCTCGATGCCTACCTTGCCGAGTGCGAGAACCTGGTATCGGCAAGTGACTGAACGTCCATAGCGCGGCCTCCCGGCCGCGCGGCATGCCGCGGCAATCGTTCGGAAATCCGAACGGATGTCGTGCCCAGTATCCGGAAGGCCGAACGCAGGCGCCGGCATCACATTTTTTCTCCTTTGTTTTCAGCGGCTTAGCGTGCACTGCGAGGCATGCGGCCCTGGCACGTCTCGTGCGATGTATGGCGCCGCCGACAGGGCCAACAGGCAGGCCAGGCCGTCTCCGCGACGTGCCGGCCAATGCCAAAAACCAAGGAGGAGACATATGACGGAACCCGCCAATCAATCTGCCCGCGCCGCCCAGGCGCGAATGCGGCGCCTGTTGCCCCGCTAACGTCCCCGGCCCGCGCCGGCGCGACGCACCGCCCTTGCCGGCGGCACAGCGTTCCGGCCCGGCCGATCCCGCAATACAGCCGTCCGGCTCCTTCCCCGTCCGCGGGCGAGGCACCGGACGCACGGCCTGACCCACGATGAAACTGAACCGACTGCCCACCCTGATCTTCATTGCGATGCTGCTTGGCGTGCTGGTCGGCACCGCCGCGCACAATCTGTCGCCGGACGCCGCCACCGCCAAATCCATCGCGGACCACCTGTCCATCCTCACTGACGTGTTCCTGCGGATGATCAAGATGATCATCGGACCGCTGGTATTTGCCACGCTCGTGGCCGGCATCGCCAGCATGGGCGACGGCCGCGCCGTCGGCCGCATCGGCATGAAGGCGATGGGCTGGTTTATCGGCGCGTCGATCACCTCGCTGCTGCTCGGCCTGCTGATGGCCAACCTGCTGACTCCCGGCCACGGCATGAACCTGCCGCTGCCGGCGGCCGATGCCGCGTCAACCCTCAAGACCGGCGCGCTGAACCTGCGTGACTTTGTCGCGCACATGTTCCCGAAGAGCTTCGTCGAAGCCATGGCCACCAACGAGATCCTGCAGATCGTGGTGTTCTCGCTGTTCTTCGGCTTTGCGCTGGGCACCGTCAAGGACGGCGTGGGCAAGCCGGTGCTGCAAGGCATCGAGGGCCTCGGCCACGTCATGCTGAAGGTGACCAACTACGTGATGGCGTTCGCGCCGGTGGGCGTGTTCGGCGCCATCTCGGCCGTCATCACCGCGCAGGGCCTGGGCGTCCTGGTGGTCTACGCCAAGCTGCTGGGCAGCCTGTACCTGGCGCTGGCGCTGCTGTGGGTAGCGCTGATCGCGGGCGGCTACTACTTCCTGGGCCGCGACGTGTTCCGCCTGCTCAGGCTGATGCGCGCGCCGCTGATGATCGGCTTCGCCACGGCCAGCAGCGAATCGGCCTACCCGAAGGTCATCGACCAGCTGACGCATTTCGGCGTCAAGGAGCGCATCACCAACTTCGTGCTGCCGCTGGGCTACTCGTTCAACCTGGACGGCTCGATCATGTACACCTCGTTCGCGGCGCTGTTCGTGGCCCAGGTGTATGGCATCCAGCTGTCGCTGACCCAGCAGATCACCATGCTGCTGGTGCTGCTGGTCACCAGCAAGGGCATCGCCGGCGTGCCGCGCGCCTCGCTGGTGGTGGTGGCCGCCGTGCTGCCGATGTTCGGCCTGCCGGAAGCCGGCATCCTGCTGGTGCTCGGCATCGACCACGTACTGGACATGGGTCGCACCGTGACCAATGTGCTGGGCAATGCGATTGCCACGGCTGTCGTCGCCAAAAGCGAAGGCGCCATCGGCGCGCCCGTGCCGTCCGACGAGGATGAACCCGTCGCGGACAGCGCCCCTGCCCTGGCATCCGCCCAGGTGCTGGCGGGCAAGTAAGCCGCCCTGTTTCGATAGGGCGCGCGCCGGAGCCCGGCTGCCGATCAGGCAGCCGGGCTTTTTTTTGATCGCCGACCTGCGGGGTAACCGAGTATCGCTGATGCGGTTGCGCGCCTATTTTCGCTGCATGTCCACAACAGTCGGCTTGCCGTCGACTTTGTCGAACGTGACGGAAACCGACTCGCCCTCCTTGAAGTTCTTCAGCGACGCGCGGTCCTTGACCGGAAAGGCCATGGTCATGGCGGACATGCCGAGGTTCTCGATCGGGCCGTGCTTGAGCGTTACCTTGCCGGCCTGCGTATCGATCTTCCTGATCTCCGCCGCAACGGGTTGCGGCGCCTGCTGCGAGGTTTGCGATGGGGCAGACGGCTTCATGTCCATGCCTTTCATGTCCATGCCCTCCATGGATCCAGCGGCGAATGCGGCCGGGGCGGCAGCGAGGGCAAGCACAAGTGCAAGCGTCTTGACGGTTTTCATGATGATTCCTCTTGAAGTGAGGGGTGGGTGGAAAGTGAGACAGGCTTGGTCTGGCGCCGGCGTATCAGCAGATACACCGCCGGTACCACAAACAGGGAGAGCAACGGCGCCGTCACCATGCCGCCGACCATCGGGGCAGCAATGCGCTGCATGACCTCCGAGCCGGTGCCGTGCGACCACATGATGGGAATCAGGCCGGCGAGGATGACCGCGACCGTCATGGCCTTGGGACGAACCCGCAGCACGGCGCCTTCCTGGATGGCTTCCAGCAGCGCGGACATGCTGGCTTCGCCCCTGTCCTCGCGTTCGTTCCAGGCCTGCTTCAGGTAGAGCAGCATGATCACGCCGAACTCCGCCGCTACGCCGGCCAGCGCGATGAAGCCGACGACGCCGGCTACCGACAGGTTGTAGCCCAGCAGATAGAGCAGCCAGAAGCCGCCGATGAGCGCCAGCGGCAGCGTGCCCATGATGAGCAGCGCTTCATCGAGGCGGCCGAACACCAGGTACAGCAACACGAAGATGATCAGCAGTGTGAACGGCACCACCACCTTCAGCCTGGCGGTGGCCCGCTCCAGGTACTCGAACTGACCCGACCAGCTGAGGGAATAGCCCGCTGGCATCGGCACCGCCTTGCCCACCACGGCCTGCATGTCGTGAACGGCCGACCGCAGGTCGCGTCCGCGGATATCCACGTACACCCAGCCGGACAGGCGGGCGTTCTCGCTGCGCAGCATCGGCGGGCCCTGCACCACCCGGAGGCGCGCCACATCGGACAGCGTGATCTGCTGCCCCCTGTCGGTGACGATGGGAAGGGCGCGCAGTTGCTCCACCGAGTCGCGGTAGTCGCGTGGATAACGCACATTGATGGGAAAGCGCGCCAGCCCGTCGACCACTTCTCCCACGTTGTCGCCACCGATGGCGGATGACACGATGCCCTGGACGTCCTCGATATTGAGTCCATACCGTCCCGCCGCCATACGGTCGATGTCGACATCGACATAGCGTCCGCCGGTCAGGCGCTCGGCAAGTGCCGAGGTAACGCCCGGCACCGTCTTGACCGCTTCCTCGATCCGCGTGGCCAGCCGGTCGATCTCCTTCAGGTCCGTGCCCGCCACCTTGATACCGACCGGGCTCTTGATGCCGGTGGCGAGCATGTCGATGCGGTTGCGGATCGGCGGCACCCAGATGTTGGACAGGCCCGGCACCCTCACCACGCGGTCGAGTTCCTCCACCAGCTTGTCGGTCGTCATGCCGGCGCGCCACTGGTCACGCGGCTTGAACTGGATGGTGGTCTCGAACATTTCGATCGGGGCCGGATCGGTCGCCGTGTCGGCGCGGCCGGCCTTGCCGAACACGGTGGCCACCTCGGGAACCGTCTTGATCAGGCGGTCGGTTTGCTGCAACAGCTGCGCCGCCTTGCCGGCTGACAGCCCCGGCAATGCCGACGGCATGTAGAGCAGGTCACCCTCATCGAGCGGCGGCATGAACTCGCCACCGATCCGCATGATCGGCCAGGCGCTCGCGGCCAGCAGAATCGCCGCAATCGCCACGGTGGTCTTCGGGTACCCGAGCACCCTGGCCAACACCGGTTGATAGGCGCGAATCAGCCATCGGCTGAGCGGATTGGACTGTTCCGCGGGGATCCTGCCGCGGATCATGTAGCCCATCAGGACGGGAACGAGGGTGACGGAGAGACCCGCTGCCGCGGCCATGGAATAGGTCTTGGTAAAGGCCAGCGGCGAGAACAGCCGGCCCTCCTGCGCCTCGAGGGTGAACACGGGGATGAATGACAGCGTGATGATCAGCAGCGAGAAGAACAGCGCCGGTCCCACCTCGGCCGCCGACTCGCCGATTACGCTCCAGCGTTCATGGCCGGTCAGCTCCCGTCCGGGGTTGTCCACATGCCAGTGTTCCAGGTGCTTGTGCGCGTTCTCTATCATGACGACCGCGGCATCGACCATGGCGCCGATGGCGATGGCGATGCCGCCCAGCGACATGATGTTGGCGTTGACGCCCTGGTAGCGCATGACCAGGAAGGCGGCCAGCACGCCCAATGGCAGCGAGACAATCGCCACCAGGGCGGAGCGCAGGTGGAACAGGAAAGCCAGGCAGACCAGCGCGACAACGATGAACTCTTCGATCAGCTTGTGCGTCAGGTTCTCCACCGCCCGCTTGATCAGGGCGGAGCGGTCATAGGTGGTGACGATCTGCACGCCTGCCGGCAGGCTCTCCTGCAGCGTGGCAAGCCTGGCCTTGACCGCTTCGATGGTGTCCAGCGCGTTCTTGCCCGAGCGCATCACGACGACACCACCGGCGACCTCTCCCTGGCCGTCGAGTTCGGCGATGCCGCGCCGCATCTCGGGGCCGAGCTGGACCGTGGCGACATCGCCCAGCCGCACCGGAATGCCGGCATCGCCGGTCACTAGCGGAATCTGCCGGAAATCATCGAGCGTCTTCAGATAGCCGCTGGCGCGGACCATGTACTCCGCCTCACCCAGCTCCAGCACCGAGCCGCCGGTTTCCTGGTTGGCGCCCCTGAGCGCCGCCAGCACCCTGGCCTGCGACAGCTTGTAGGCGCGCAGCCAGTCCGGCATCAGGACCACCTGGAACTGCTTCACCATCCCGCCAAGCGAGGCGACCTCGGCGACATTGGGCAGCGCTTTCAGCTCGAAGCGCAGGAACCAGTCCTGGAGCGCGCGCAGTTGACTCAGGTCGTGCCGGCCGGTCTTGTCCACCAGCGCGTACTCGTAGATCCAGCCGACCCCGGTGGCATCCGGCCCCAGCGCCGGCCTGGCAGCGGCCGGCAGGCGCGATTGCACCTGGTTCAGGTATTCCAGTACCCGGGAGCGCGCCCAGTACAGGTCGGTGCCATCCTCGAACAGCACGTAGACAAACGAGTCGCCGAAGAAGGAGTAGCCGCGCACGGTCTTCGCGCCCGGCACCGACAGCATGGTGGTGGTCAGCGGGTAGGTGACCTGGTTCTCGACAATCTGCGGCGCCTGGCCGGGAAACGGCGTGCGGATGATGACCTGCACATCGGACAGGTCCGGCAACGCGTCGAGCGGCGTGCTGCGCACCGCCCACAGCCCCCATGCGGTCAGCATGACCGTGGCCAGCAGGACCAGGAAACGGTTGCGGATGGAAGCAAGGATCAGCCGGGCGATCATGGCTGTGCCCCGCGGGTGGTGCCGGCCGGCTCGACCGAGGACAGGACCGGCAGGCCGTCGCTGTCCAGGTGGAAGCGGAAGCGGACACGGTCACCGGCCTTGAGCCCTTTGGGCAGGCCGGCGGGCGGCGCGGCAAAATCCATGGTCATCGCGCCCCATTGCGCCGAGGGAATCGGCCCGTGCGAGATGGTCAGGCCCTCACCCGTCACGGCCTCGATGCGACCGGCGCCCTCGTGCTCGGGCGCGGCCGCCGCCGCCGACGCCGCCGCCGCTGCCGAAGCCGGCGGCGTCGCGCTCATGCGTTCGGCCGTGCCGCGCAGGCTCGCTTCCGAATCGATGAGGAACTGTCCCGAGGTGACCACCTTCTGGCCGGCCTTCAGCCCGTCCAGCACCTCGACCATGCCCGCTGCTTCGCGCCCCGTCCTGACTTCGGTTGCCACATAGCCCGCCTGGCCGGCATCCACCATGACAATGCTGCGCTGGCCGGTGCGGATGACGGACTCGAGCGGAATCATCAGCGCCTCCTTTTGGTCGCCGCTGTCGAACCGGACCGTCACGAACATGCCCGGCAACAGGTGCCTGCCCTGGTTGGACAGGACAATGCGCACCTTGACGGTTCGCGTGGCCGGATTGACGTCGGGCAGGATTGCGTCGACCTTGCCGGACACAGGTTCCGGCGCGGCGGTGGCAGACATCGTCACGGTCTGTCCAGGCGTGATGGCGCGCGCCTGGGTCTCGGGTACTTCGGCAATCACCCAGACCTGGCCCAGATCGGCCAGCCGGAACAGGGTCATGCCGGGGGAGACGGTCATGCCCTCCCGGACCGCAACCTCGGTGACGAGGCCGTCGACCGGGCTCGCAATGCCAAGATTGGGCTGGAGCTTGCCGGATGACTCGACGGCGCTGACCTGGGCCGGGGTCATGCCAGCCTGCAGCATGCGGGCCCTGGCCGCGCTGCGCAGGTCGGACGGTTCACCCGCGGCCATGCGGGACACGGCGAGATATTCCTCTTGCGCGGCCACCCAATCGGGCGAGTACAAAGTCACCAGCACTTGCCCGCGCCGGACCGGGTCGAGGGTCGCCTTGACCGCGAGATGCTGAACGAAGCCGTTCGTTCGCGCCTGAATCACCTGGACGCTGCGTTCGTCGATGGCGACATTGCCAGGCGCCTCGAGCACGGCGCCCATCCGGCCCGCCTTGACCTCGGCCGTGCGGATGCCCAGATTCTGCGCGACACGACTGTCGACCGTGATGCCGTTGCCTCCGGCATCCCCGTCCGCATAGACAGGCACGAGCTGCATATCCATGAAAGGCGACTTGCCCGGCTTGTCGAAACGCTGGCCCGGTACCATCGGATCGTGCCAGTACAGGATCTTTCTGCCAGTCTTCGGATCGGTGTCGCCTGCTTTGAGCGCAGACGCCGCGCCAGGCGCGGCCGAGGACTGCGCCGACTGTGTGCCGCGCGTGACGCCGAGTTGGTAGGCGCCAAAGAGGGCGGCGCCAACGACAACCACGCCGGCCACCGCTGCAATGACTGGTTTCTTCATTTGGTTTCCTTGGCGGCCGGCTCGGTTTGCGCGGTGGGCAGGGGGACCAGGAAGGCCAGGTCGGCCCACAGCTTTGCCGTCCTGGCCTCCAGCGCCAGCCGCTCCACCGCCGTGTCGATGGCGCGATGGTTGGCCTCGGCGACGGCAAGCAGCGATCCGGCATTGGCCCGGTAGGCCGTAAGCGTTGCGTCCGCCTGCTGGTTGGCGAGCGGCAAAGTCTTCTCGTCGTAGCGTTTGAGCCGTTCAAGGTTGCGCTGCAGTTCGGCAAGCTTGACGCCTACCGTGGTCTGGGTATTGCGCCGGATGACTTCGGACCTGGCACGCGCCTCGGTGGCCTGTGCCAGCCTGGCACTGACGTCGCGATCCTGGCGTTTGCCCCGGTCCCATGGCACCGGAAAACTGACGTTCAGCGAGCCCATGTTGGAGTAGGCCGGGCCGCGCTGGCTGTACATCAGTTCGACCGTGACATCCGGCGTCCTGGCTTCCGTTGCCACCTGGATCTCCGACTCGGCCAGCGCCACGTCGCGCTGCGCGGCAGTGACCTCAGGCACCGCGTCGAACCCGCCTTTGGCCAGTTGCAGGACGCTCTGGGGCACTTCGAGCGGGGGCCGGTCGGACAGCGGGCGGTTGGCCGCGGGCCCGATCCAACGCTCCAGATTGAGCATGGCGGAGGCAATGGCGGCCCGGTTTTCGTCCAGGCGGTCATGCAGCTTCTGGATCTCCAGTTCCATCGCCAGGACCTCCGCGCGCGTGCCCCGCCCGCTGCGATAGGCGGCCGTCGCCGCCTGCAGCGCCAGGTCCAGGGGGTGGCCGTGATGGCCGAGCAGTGTGCCCGTCTGCTCGGCGTACCACCGGTCGAGCCAGGCGCCGACCGCATTGCGCTGCACGTTGGCCAGTCCGACCGCGCGCTGGGCCTCGGCGGCAGTCGCCTCGGCATCAAAGCGCGCCGCCCTGGCGCGGCGCTTGTCCGGGCGCGTGAATTCCTGCATCACGCTGATGGACCGCATGGTCATGAAGTCCCGCGTGAGCGAGAACTGGTCCGGCCCGGTCACCGGGACGTTGTTGAGACCGAGCTTGAGTACCGGGTCCGGCAACTGGCCGGCGGAAACCGCCATCTGGACGGCCGCCTCGACGGCGCCGGGAGAGATTTCGGCATCGCCGGCGCGGGTGGTCGCAAGCGCGACGGTTTCCTCGAGGGAAAGGGATGGGGCGGATGGCGCAGCCGCGGCAAGCGACACCGCCAGGCCGAAGGCGGGCGCGCAAAGCAGCGCCAGCGTCAAGCGACGTGGAAATAGCATGAAGCCTCCATGAACGACGACGGCTGCCCGAATCTAGCTGGGCAGCACCGAACGGGCGTCGATCTGGAGGCTATGTCTGAAAACTGCAGTGAAGGATATTCAGCGGTGGCGGGCCGCGCGCCTCCACCTCGGCGCGCAGGGCAATGCAGCCCTCCACAGGGACCACGCGTGTGGGTTCGATGACGCTCATCAGCACCGGCAGGAATGCCGGAAGCTGCGGCGATACATGGTCAGCGCTCTTGGAATCCGCCTGGCAGTGCGCCAGACAGAGCGCGCTCTGGTCAGGGCCCTGGTCGCTATCCCCAGCCGCCATATCGGCACAGGATTCGGTCATCGCCGCCGCCGTGCCGCTGCCTTCCATCTGGTAGCGGCTACCGGTACAGGCGTACGCGGCCGCAGCCAGCTGGACTGTCAGGAAAACAACGAGAAGGAGGCCAGCGAGCCAGGGATGCCGGCGAACCGAGTGACGCAAGAGTGTTTGGCGGTGGGCATGATAGTCGCAAGGATACTGTCTTTTGCGGGTAATGCAACTTGACCTTTCGCCGCAGGGATCCGCCGCGCCGGTGCATTAGTCTCCCACCAAACAAACCATCCCTATCCCGGCAGGAAGAAAAAGGTAAGAGCAAGCGCAAGATAGACGACCAGCAACTGCGTGCCCTTGAACCAGTCGGCGTGCCCATCGCTCGCCATCTGCGCCGTGACCAGCACCGACAGGATGACAATCAGCACAAGGGCCGGACGGAACGCGAGGTCCATCGGCGCCGGACCGAGGAAATGGCTTGCCAGCACCAGCACCGGCGCGACGAACAGCGCCACCTGGACGCTCGAGCCGACCGCAATGGAAAACGACAGGTCCATGCGATTCTTCATTGCCGCGGTAATAGCCGATGCATGCTCGGCTGCATTGCCCAGGATCGCGACCACGAAGGCACCGACAAAAATATCGCTGAGCGCGTATTCATGCATCACGGGGGCGAGCGAACCCACCATGATCTCGCTCATCCACGCAACGGCCGCGGTGGCTGCCGCCAGAATCGCAAGCGCCGCTCCCGTGGATGCGTGTGCCTTGTGCTCCGTGTCTTCCTGAATGGCCATTTCGGCTTCGTGCGCGCTGCGGAACAGCGCCGGGTGCGTAACCAGCGAGAACACCAGGTACAGCGCGTAGACGACAAGGAGGACGATGGCGATCGAAACGCTGAGAGGGTCCAGCACGGCCGACTTGCCCTCGACGGCTTCGAAGGCAGCCG
Organism: Cupriavidus sp. 22TCCZM01-5; assembly: GCF_057798915.1. Taxonomy (NCBI): domain Bacteria; kingdom Pseudomonadati; phylum Pseudomonadota; class Betaproteobacteria; order Burkholderiales; family Burkholderiaceae; genus Cupriavidus; species Cupriavidus sp. 22TCCZM01-5. The sequence goes on along the minus strand of NZ_JBYOJR010000004.1, from coordinate 40,541 downwards.
GAAGAATCAGCGCGATGGCCGACAGAATGAGCATGGTCGCCTGGGAACGAGCGCCACGCGGATTGAAGGCCTGTTCGGGATAGCGGATGCCCCCGGCGAGCATCGCGGCGCCAAACACCAGCAGCAGGTTCCCGATGATGGAACCGACAATGGACGCTTCTACTACCTGATGCAGTCCGGCACGCAAGGCAGTCAGCGCGATGATCAGTTCCGCCGCATTGCCGAACGTCGCATTGAGCAGTCCGCCAACAGCTTCGCCCATGCGTTCCGCCAGTTGCTCTGTGGCGTGGCTCATTCGTCCGGCAAGGGGCAGGATGGCCAGTGATGAGGCAGCAAATATCAGGAGGTGATGGTCGGGAGCCAGGAACTCCAGGGCGATTGCAATCGGGACAAAGACAAGAAGCCAGTTCATCCACATAGTTTGCCTCTTACTCTAGAAGCTGACACCCAGCGACATGATCGCGACCTGCTCGTGCGAGCCAGGGTTGAACCAGTAGAAACCAGCGGTGACCTTGCGCACCGTGACCTGGAAAAAGCCGCCCCGCTGGAGATCGCGGTCGCCCCCGTAAATCCGCGTGCGCTGGGCGACGAGGCCCAATCTCAGCCATTCGACGGGGCGGTAGCCCAGTTCGCTCCAGGCATAGAGGTATCCCGGTTCTGCCCCGTTCGGATCCAGGTATTCGGCTTCGATGTAGTAGTCGAACTTGCTGATGGCCACGCTGGCCTCGAGCCCGCCAATCACACCGTGTGTCGAGCCCCAGACGAATCCGACGATAGGCGTCGCCTTGAACTGGATGGCTTCGCCCCCCGCGAATGACCAGCCGATGAATGCCGACTGCGAATGCTTCGCCTCGTAGTTGGTTCTTGCCTCAAGGTGGAGTTGCGATTTTTCAGCAATGAAGATGCCGCTGAGATAGTCGCCGCTCTCGCGCGGCATGTTCCAGTAGCCGGTTGCCGAAAACGTCCAAGGCGTGCTGGCAGGCATTGGGGCAGCATCCGGTGCAGGCTGGGGCGGCTCCTCTGCGCTTGCGCCGGCCGCCGCAAGCGTGAGGGCCAGCAGCAAGGTCGCGGCACGCACCTCAGCCACCCAGCGCAATGACAGCTGCAGTCAGGGCGGCCCCTCCCGCCATCATGCCCAGGCCGGTGGCCCACCCGCCAATGCCTGCGTAGCGGCCCAGCGCCCATCCGGCGATAAAGAGCATGGCGAGCGTCAGCACGCGCGAGATCAGCAGTGCCTGGCGCACGTCTGCCACCAGCACGAACGGCAGCGCTACCGGAAACGTGGTCAGGACGACAATGCAGAAGATCCGCACGGACGCCAGCAGGTCGCCCAGGTTCAGGCGGGGACGGGCCGGCAGTGTCGGGTCGGCGGCGAGCCGCGCCCGCACGGCTTCCAATTCCGTCTCGGTCACCAGCGACCTCATTTTCCGTGGCAAGGCATCACGTATGAGAGCGGTTGCCACCGAACGGTCCTTCGCATTCCTGACGGCCAGCGCGAGGGCGAGCCTCTGGCCGCGGCCTGCCAGCGTGCGCACCAGGAACATGACTGCGTCGACCAGCCCCCAGGCCAGGTTGCAACCCAGGGCGGCATGCAGCATGGTGCGGCTGGCGTTCGGCCCGCCCGTGCCGCTCGCCACCGCGCCCACAAAAGTGAGCGCCATGAACAGGCCGAAGCACATCTCGGATACACGGTCCACCACGTCCAGCACCGGCTCTCGCATCTCTGCGCCTTCCGGCGCGGCTGGCGTGCCTGCGCCGATGCTCGTCTTGGGTGTATTTGCCACGGAGAGCTCCCCGCTAGTGCCGCTATCTGTCCGCCTTGCCTCGTCATGACAAGCCGACGTCCGCCGTAAGTCACATTCCGCCGGATTCGCCATATGACCATAGGGCAGGGATCCCCCGAATGCAACCCGGACGCCGCGCAGTTGTGGCGGCCCTTGACCGACGCTTTGACGTAGCTGGCGGGCCACAAACCGGCCAGGGATTTTCCAGTCTCCGCGCTGCGCGCCAGCCGTGCGGCGCACCGGGTTCATCGATTGCCAGTCGAGACGGCCTTCTCCGTGTGGTACGGCATCACGAAGCCTTGCGCCGGTTCGTCGATGGCGATGGCATGAACCATTGGCGCGTAGATCGGCGTGACGTCGCCGAAGATCGTCGCGAACGACACATCGGCGGCGTCGCGGCCGGTGCCGATCCGTACGAAACCCATCGGAATGCCGGTTCTGGACGGATCGACGATATACCAGCGGTCGCCGACATAGACTTCGACATAGGCGTGGAAATCGGGCGGACCCAGCGACGGGTCCGCGCCGTAATCAGTGCCGGTGGTGAACCGCGCCGGGATGTTGACGGCCCGGCAGAGCGCAATCATCAGGTGCGAAAAATCACGGCATACGCCGGCACGCTCGATCAGCGTTTCGACGGCCGACGTGCGCGCATTGGATGCGTTCGCCGTGTAGGTGATCTGCCGCTGCACCCATGCCATGATGGCCTGTACGCGCCGATAGCCCTGGGGAAGGCTGCCAAACTCTTCCATCGCCAGCCGCAATAACTTGTCGGACTCGCAATAGCGGCTGGGATAGATATAGCCCAACACCTCCAGTGGCAACCGATGGATCGGGATCTCCTGCAACTGAGCGGGATCGGCCCGATGGTGCCGCAGGTCGACCGTGGCCCGATACGATATCGCCAGTTCCCCCGGCTGGGCGCGCAACCGCATGTAGCGGTTGCCCGTCAGCGCATCGGTCTGGATTTCAGCCTCGATGGCCTGGCTCAGCGACAGGTGCTCGGACGACACCCACTGGCATGACGTGTGCGCGGGATGGATATTGAAGATGAAGTCGGCGCCCGGTGTATCGATGTGGTACGCCAGGTCGACGTGCAGCTCGATCCGCACTTTGGGCGAGCAGAGGGGACTCATACCGGACACTTGCATTGCGGCAGCCCGGGCAGGCGCGACACTGCGCAATGGATGAAGTGTAGTTTGGCGACGGCACGCCGGGGCAGGACGAACGGATAGAAATCGTGCTGGCCCATCGCGCGCGACATCTCGTTCATCACGCCGGTGATCCGGATCCACCGGTGGAGCATCTCAAGGAACGCTTCCCGGTCGGGGTCGTCGGTCCACCACAGGTCAGGTACGCCGAAGGATTCGGACTCGCTATCCACCTGCATCGGCGCGATGCCGAAGCTGATAGCAGTATCGAGCGTGTCGCGAAGATGGAGATAGTGCGCCCAGCTTTCCGCCCAGTCCTCGAACGGGTGGACACTCGCATAGGCGCTGACGAAGTGCTGCGCCCAATCGGCCGGCGGGCCATGTCGATAGTTTGCCTTCAGTGCCGCGGCGTAATCCTGCCGGTCGTCCCCGAAGACGCGGCGGCCGGCATCCTGCCAGTCGCTTCCCATGATCAGCCGCCACCAGTAGTAGTGGCCGACCTCATGGCGGAAGTGACCGAGCAGCGTTCGGTAAGGCTCGTGCATTGCGACGCGGGCGCGCTCGCGAAACACGTCGTCGGCCTCTTCCAGGTCGATGGTGATGATGCCGCGCACGTGCCCTGTCAGCACACGCGGCTGTCCAGGCAAACGACGCAGGAAGTCGTAGGCAAGTCCCCTGTCACGGTCCTCCACCACTTTGGATTTGACCGGCAAGCCAAGCCCGATGAGCTGTGACACCAGCCGGCGCTTGGCCCTTTCCAGGTTTTGCCACAGCGGCAGGTTCTCGCTGCAGGACAGGTCCGGAATGGTGCGGTTGAGCCGGCAAGCCTTGCACAAGTCCGGATGCGCCGCGTCGTCGGGCTCGATCAGCCAGTTGCAGGACGCGGCGGTGGTGAAGTTGGCACAGCGGCGGTACAGGAGCGCGCTTGCCGCGTCATTGCCGACGATCCGCCAGGTGTCCGGTTCCGGCCCCGCTTCCAACGGATACAAGCCCCGCAGCGATGGCGCGTAGCCAAGCGGCGCTTCGCATGCCAGGCAGCGGCTGTTGCGGAAGAAGACTTGCTGGCCGCAGATGCACTGATACGCGCGAGGGATCGCGACGCCATGGGCGGCTTTCGCAGAAGGCAGAGGCAGGTCGGTCAAAGCGTTGTCCGATACTAGACGCCTCCCATGCTCTGGCCGGGGACAAGGCCATCGATGATCTGCTCTCCCGTCCTGACCGCCGCGCGCTTCGCGAGGCCAAGGCTTTCCCATTGTTCCGCGGCCAAGGCAAAGACCTTGCCGTTGGCAGCGGTTGGTTCCTCGCCTTCACGGCAGATGACGACGGAAGCGCTGTAGGTGCGGTCAGGCCGCCGCTCATGCCACTCGCGGGGCGAATCATAGCGGTAGACCAGCGGATAAAGGTCGAAGCCCTTGTAGTTGGCACTCGGGGAATTGTCCATTGTCATCTCCGTTGGACCGTGCTCTCACTGTACGCTCTTGCGCCAGGGCATGCAGGATTACTTGAACCGCAATCCGTCAGGCGCGCGGCGAACCTCCGCAGCATTGAAGGCGTTCGTTTCTACCGCACCTTGCGTAACCCTCTACCAAGTGGCCTCGGCAATCCCATAGACAAAGGCGTACAGGTTTTCCAGGGTGGGTTCGCTGGTGCGAAGCCATTGCTGGCAGAATGCCGCGCAGGCTTCATCCGAAAGTTCCTGGCCGCTCGCAACGTCGTGCAGCCGCCGGGCCCACGGCCAGGGGTCTCCGCCATCCAACGCCTGGCTTAACGGCATCAATAACGCGGCGACCGCGCTGATACGCTCGTTATCCGCCTGTTTCGCCCACTGGCTGGAAAGACCGCCGCTGCCAACCACCTCTGCATCTTCGATTCGCATCACATGCCTCATTTGGGGATCTTTCGATCACGAGTTCGTGCGGGAAGCCCGGACTGACGACCACGTGCTATTTGTCATTCGTTCCGCGTTCCCGCGAATCATCAGTGCGCTGTCGTCCAGAACTTCGGATGAATCGCTGAGCTCGATCCTGGGCACTTCGGGAAACAGGACCGAAACGAGTTCGTCGGCGACCTGATGGGAATCGAAGGGACCAAAGCGATAGACCGATGCGCCATCGACCTCGGCAAAGCACCAACCGCCATTCAACGCCGGGAAGAGAATCACGCTGTGACCTGCATGCTGGATAGCCATACAACCCCCTATCTCCTGCGCATCCACGGCGTCTTGTTCGGTGCGCAACCTCCACGCCACGGTCACAGGACAGAATCGATGCAGCCACAATAAGAGATCGCCTGCGACCTGTCGGTACGCTATCGTGCAAGTCGTGCAATTTTTGCGTGTTCGAAGAATCCGATCGGCCACATTACCTTGGGCAAGGGGCGCGTGACGCACCCATCCGTTCTTGCCGAAGGTATATATTGGAATCCCGATGCTTGCATGGCCTGTTTCTCGTTTCACCATCGACACGCGATTGCACAAGGGAAGCGAGATATGCTGCACTTGGACGCTCCGCGAGGGAATCATCTCTTGTCCGTTCTGCCAGAGTCAGAATGGTCTCGCCTGGCGGCACAACTGATGCCCGTTGATCTTCCGCTGGGCAGCGCGATCTACGAGTCCGGCGACCGCCTGGACTATGCCTTTTTCCCCACCACGTCGATCGTGTCGTTGCTCTATGTCATGGAGAACGGCTCGTCGGCCGAGATCGCCATCGTAGGAAACGAAGGCGTCGTCGGAATCGCCATCTTCATGGGTGGAGAAACCATGCCGAGCCGCGCTATCGTGCAGAGTGCGGGCGCGGGCTTCATGCTCGACCGCGCGGCAATGAAAGCGGAGTTCAACCGTGGCGGGCCAATGCAGCGGCTGCTCCTGCGCTATACGCAGGCACTGATTACGCAGATGGCGCAGACCGCTGTCTGTAACCGGCATCACTCCATTGACCAGCAGCTTTGCCGCTGGCTCCTGCTGAGCCTGGACCGTTTGCCCACCAATAAGCTTCGCATGACGCAAGAGCTGATCGCCAACATGCTGGGCGTGCGCAGGGCAGGCGTGACCGAGGCAGCGCTGAAATTACAGGAGGCAGGCCTGATCCATTATCACCACGGGTGCATCGACGTGCTGGACCGGGCTGGCCTGGAGGCTCGCGTGTGCGAGTGCTACACCGTCGTCAAGCAGGAGTTCGACCGACTCCTTCCCAACTTGCAGGCGATCTGAGGGATCCGAAAGCGTTCTCCCGATTTCAGTGCGCGGCTTCGAATCGAGGGGCGGGCAGCCTGTGCCATGCGGTGACGGCGCACGCATTGTGTCACTGTGATGACTGCCAGGGCCCAGGAGGCTCTGCACCAGATCGGTGTTTCCCCGAGATTGTCTTTACATTGGCCTCCCGCAATAATCGCGGCCTCACCCACCATCAGCCAATGCAGAAAGGGGTTGTTGTCGAGGGATAAGCAAAGGAGTCCACATGTTTCGCTTCGTATATGGAAAGAGCAATGTTTATGCGCAGCTTGGCTTCGCGGACGCCGAAGAGATCCCCGTCAAGGCGGGAATTGTGCAGGACATCACCAACCGGATTCGTGTCACCGGACTGACAATCTCCGAGGCTGCGACCATGCTCGGGACATCGCAATCCGATCTTCTCCTGGCGCTTGGTGGGAAGTTCCAATCCTTCCGCGCCGCGGAATTGCGCACCTGGCACGATCGCCTGAGTTTCTCCCCGCGGTAATTCCCGGCGAATAGCCCAACAGGCCGTAGCACGAATGACCGGCTCTGCTTCCAAGGTACTTTCGTAGCTTGCCGTGTCACCGATCTGGGTTCAATATCGGACTCGTTCGGCACGCCAAGGTAACGCCCGCGCTACGTCCAAAATGAGAGAGTGCTGTGTCATTGCATGTTCGCAATACTCTGTTTGCGTTGGCCATGAGCATGGCCACGATGGTCGCGGCCGGCGAGGCCAGGCCCGCTGTGCAGTTGGAAATTACATCACTGCTTTCCCGCCTGGAAACATCGGGGTGCCGGTTCAACCGCAATGGCGTGTGGCACACGGCATCGGAAGCGAAATCCCATTTGCTCACCAAGCTCCATTACATCGAAGACCGGACCACGTTAGTGAGCACTGAACAGTTCATCGAACTCGCCGGTAGCAAGAGCAGCTTTTCCGGCAAGCCGTATCTGGTTCAATGCGGCAACGCGGCGGCACAGCCAAGCGCAGTGTGGCTGACGGCGCAGTTGCATTCGCTGCGAGCGGCATCAAAGCGGCCCTGAACGCCGCCCACAGGTGCGCTGGGGGCCAGTAGTCAACCGTTCAGGCGCCGCGCGAGGCACCGTGCAACGTCAGCCGGCCACGACGGGCATCATTGCTCCGCATACCAGCGCTCCCGCCATCATGTGGCCGATATCCGCGACCTGGCCGATGTCGCCGGCCACCAGCCATCCCCTGCGTCCCGTGGATCGCACGCCTGCAAGGCTTGTTCGGCGCGGTTATCGACACGGTGTACCGCCAGCACAACGTTGGCGCCCTCCTGCGTGAAGCGCAACGCGATGGCACGGCCGATCCCACTCGCACTGCCAGTCACAAGCGCTGTCTCGCCCGCCAGTTTCATGGCCCCTCCCCATGCGTCGACGCCGACGCCTGACTGCTGCTGCCCATAACGGTCTGAGCCACAGTGGGTTCGGAAGTTCGCCGCAAGGCCGCGGGCCGCGAAGCCGCGCTACATGGCGCCGCCGGCAGGAGCCTGGGCCAGCCCCTCCCTTTTTTGTTTTTGTGTCTCCACGGTGTGGTAAAAGTAGGCGCCCGCCAGCCTTGCGGCGCCGCATATCAGCAGCCTTACCCAGCACTTCATGACCGGCCAGCCCGATCCGTTCCACGACCCCGCCCGCCACCCTGCCCCCCGCTCCCCCGCCCTGCGCGGCGCCGCGCCGCTGCTCGCGCTGCTGGCGCTGGCCGTGCTGGTCGGCCTGGCCGGGTGGCTGGGCTACCGCTTCAGCTATGACACCGCGCTGGCACGGCAGGCCGAGCGCGGACAGGTGCAGCTGCGCCTGTACGCGCAGGCGCTGGAAAGCGAACTGGCGCACTACGACTACGTGCCGGGGCTGCTGACGCTGGACGAGCGCATCGGCACGCTTTTGCGCCAGCCCGGCGACAGCGCCGCGGCGGCGCGCGCCAACGACTACCTGTCCGCCCTCAACACGCGCGCCGGCACCCGCGCGGTCTATGTGCTCGATGCGCGCGGCAAGGTGCTGGCCACGAGCAACTGGCAGCGGCCCGACAGCTACCTGGGCGAGGACCTGAGCTTCCGCCCGTACTTCCGTACCGCCATGGAAGGCCAGCTCGGCCGCTTCTACGGCGTGGGCACCACGCGCAGCGAGTCGGGCTACTACCTGTCCGCGCCGCTGGGCGAGCGCGACAACCCCGACGGCGTGGCCGTGGTCAAGATCGGCCTGGAGCCGCTGGAAAACCGCTGGCAGGGCGCCGACAGCCAGATGCTGCTCGCGGACGAGAACGGCGTGGTGATCCTGGCCTCGGACCCATCCTGGAAACTTGCGGCACTGCACCCTCTATCGCCCGATGTACGCGAGCGGCTCGCGCGCAGCCTGCAATACAACCGCGCGCCGCTGCCGCAACTGCCGCTGTCGGAAGTGCGCCTGCTCGGCAATGGCAATGGCAATGGCAGCGACCGCCTGGTGCGGCTGCGCCAGGGCCCGCCGATGCTCGCGCAGCAGGCCGCGCTGCCGGGCACCGACTGGCACCTCACGCTGCTGTCCAATACCTCGCAGGCGCGCGTCGCGGCACTCAACAGCGCGGCGCTGGCCGGCGTGCTGACGGCGTTCGTGCTGCTGCTGGGCGCGGCCTGGAACGTGCGCCGGCGCATCATCGGCGAGCGGCTGGCCGCGCGCGCCGCGCTCGAAGCCGCCAACAGCGAACTGGAGCGCAAGGTGGCGGAGCGCACCGCCGACCTGTCGACCACCAACCAGCGCCTGCAGGCCGAGGTCAGCGAGCGCATCCGCACCGAGGCCGTGCTGCGCCAGGCCCAGGACGGCCTGCTGCAGGCCGGCAAGCTGGCCGCGGTGGGGCAGATGTCGACCGGCATCGCGCATGAACTCAACCAGCCGCTGGCGGCACTGCGCACGATTTCCGGCAATACCGGCAAGTTCCTCGACCGCGGCGACTATGACACGGTGCGCGCCAACCTCGGCACGATCATCGGCCTGGTGGAACGGATGGGACGCATCACCGGCGCGCTCAAGTCGTTCGCGCGCAAGCCCGGCAACGGCCTGCGCCAGGCCGAGCTGGCGCAGGCGGTGGACAACGCGCTGTTCCTGCTCGATACCCGCGTCGAGGCCGCGCACCCGCGGCTGCAGCGCGAGATCGAGCCGGGGCTGCTGGTGGCCTGCGACCCGAACCGGCTCGAGCAGGTGCTGGTCAACCTGATCGGCAACGCGCTTGACGCCGTATCGGGGCGCGAACAGCCGATGGTGTCGCTGCATGCCCATGTGAGCGGCGGCACGGCGCACCTGACCGTGCGCGACAACGGCCCCGGCCTGTCGGAAGAAGCGTTCTCGCGGCTGTTCGAGCCGTTCTTCACGACCAAGCCTGCCGGCGAGGGCCTGGGCCTGGGCCTCACGCTCTCGGCAGGCATCCTCAACGAAAGCGGCGGCAGCCTGTCCGCCTCCAATCATCCGGACGGCGGCGCGTGCTTCACGCTGGTCCTGCCGCTGGTCCGCCAGGAAGCCCCTCATGCCAGCTGAGCTGACTGTACTGATCGTCGAGGACGATGCCGACGTGCGCCTGGGCTGCGAGCAGGCGCTTGGCCTGGAAGGCATTGCCACGCGCGGCGTGGCCAGTGCCGAGGCCGCGCTGCGCGAGACCGCGGCGGGCTGGCCCGGCATCGTGGTCAGCGACATCCGCCTGCCCGGCATCGACGGCATGGCCCTGCTCGCGCAACTGCGCGCGCGCGACCCGGCGCTGCCGGTGATCATGATCACGGGGCATGGCGACGTCGGCCTGGCCGTGCAGGCGATGAAGCAAGGCGCCTATGATTTCCTGGAAAAGCCGTTCTCGCCCGAGCAGCTGGTGGACGCCACGCGCCGCGCGCTGGAACAGCGCCGCCTGACGCTGGAGGTGGCGTCGCTGCGCGAGCGCCTGGCCGGCCGTGACAGGCTCGAGGCCCGGCTGATCGGCCACTCGCCCGCGATCGAAAGGCTGCGCCGGCTGATCGCGGACCTGGCCGACACGGCGGCCAACGTACTGATCCACGGCGAGACCGGCACCGGCAAGGAACTGGTGGCGCGCTGCCTGCACGAAGCCAGCCAGCGCCATGCGCGCAACTTCGTCGCCATCAACTGCGGCGGCCTGCCCGAGCAGCTGTTCGAAAGCGAGATCTTCGGCCACGAGGCCGGCTCCTTCACCGGCGCCGCGCGCCGCCGCATCGGCAAGGTGGAACACGCCGAAGGCGGCACGCTGTTCCTCGACGAGATCGAGAGCATGCCGATGCCGCTGCAGATCAAGCTGCTGCGCGTGCTGCAGGAACGCGTGGTGGAGCGCCTGGGTTCCAACGCACCCGTGCCGGTGGACGCGCGCGTGGTCGCGGCCACCAAGGCCGACCTGCGCGCGCTGTCGGACGCTGGCCAGTTCCGTTCCGACCTGTATTACCGCCTCAACGTGATCACGCTGGAACTGCCCGCGCTGCGGGAGCGGCGCGAAGACGTGCCGCTGCTGTTCGAGCATTTCGTGGCGCAGGCCGCGCTGCGCTTCGGGCGCGACGCCGTGCCGGCCACCCCGGCCGAGCTGGCCACGCTGGTGGCCTACCCCTGGCCCGGCAATGTGCGCGAACTGCGCAACCTGGCCGAGCGCCACGTGCTGGGGCTTGGCTGCGATCCGGGCCACGGCACCACCGCACCGGAGGCGCTGCCGCTGGCCCAGGCGGTGGAGCAGTTCGAGCGCGCCCTGATCGCCGATGCGCTGCGCCGGCACGACGGCAACCTCAGCCGCGCCAGCGAGGCGCTGGGCGTCGCCAAAACCACGTTGTTCGACAAGACTCGCAAGTACGGCCTGTAGCCCGCTAGCGGCAATGCGACGGGAACTGGCACCGCTTGCGCGGGCCAGCCTGGTTGAGCATTATTGCGGCGGATTGCGGAATGTGTGTCAAAGAACAAAAATGCCAGTCGATTATTGTTCATGACCAGTGATATTCTGCTCTTTCCGGCATATTATTGGGTCCAGCTTAGCCACACGGACCGGTCAGCAAAGAACAGCCACAAAGAAAAGAACTAGAGCAGCAACGCAGCTGCGGTCGGGCCAGGGAGCGGGCCGACGAACAGGGTCAGTCAACCAGGATGACGGCAGCAGGCCGTGCGGCGCAGGTGCCTGGCGCAGCGCGGGGCCGTGATCGGGACTACTTCGGGTGATGGGATGAAACTGGATCCGGCACTGGCTGAAAAGCCTTACTACAGCACGCGTACCGCGGCAAAACTGCTCAACGTATCGTTGGGCACCGTGCAGAAGATGGTCGAGCGCGGCGAGCTCGGCGCCTGGAAGACCAATGGCGGCCACCGCCGCATCCACAAGGAAACCGTGCACCGCCTGCTGGCGACGCGCGTCGGCCATGACGCGCCCGCCAGCGGCAACGCGCTGGACCTGGTGGTGTTCCACCCCAACCACCAGGAAGCCCAGCGCATCCACGGCCAGCTCGGCAAATGGGGCCTTCCGCTGCGTACCGCGGTGGTGGACGACCTGCTCGACACGGTGATCGCCTCGGTCAGCGCGCAGCCGCGCGTGGTGCTCTATTACGTCGACGAACTGAACGACGCCGAGTCCGCCACCATCGAGAAGCTGCAGAACTTCTTCTCCAGCCTGCACGTGATCTTTGCGGTCATCACCAACCGCCAGGCCTACGAAGGCGTGGCCGACGCGCTGCAGCACTGGGGCATCATGGTGTTCCTGAAGACACCCTCGCTCGAAGAGGTCAAGGGCTTCCTGCGCGCGCAGCTGATGATGGGCCGGGGCGGCTGACGCCCCGCCCGAGGCCGGTCACGCCAGCGCCGTCTCCTGCGGTGCTGCCGCGCGCGGCGCCTGCGCGTCCACCATCCAGCCATACAGGTTGCGCGGGTCCGGCGGCATCGCCACCAGCTCGATCTGCCGGCCGGCATGGCGTGCGCACGCGGCCGCGTACAGCCAGCGCAGCGCCGAGTAGTCTTCGAGCGCAAACCCGACCGAATCGAAGATCGTCACCTCGTCCGCGCCGGCACGCCCCGGCGCGCGGCCTGAGAGCACCTGCCAGAGTTCGGTGACCGGCGCGTCGGGCGCGAGCTGCTGGATCTCACCTTCGAGCCGCGTCTGCGGTTCATACTCCACCACGATGCGCGCCTGGCGCAGGATGTCCCGATGCAGCTCGGTCTTGCCCGGGCAGTCGCCGCCGAGGGCGTTCAGGTGCATGCCCGGGCGCACCATGTCCGGCGTCAGGATCGTCGCCTGCTTCTTGTCGGCGGTCACCGTGGTGACGATGTCCGCGTCCGCCAGCGCGGCCCGCACGGTTTCGACCGGAACGATGGACAAACCCGGAACCGCCGCGAGGTTGCGCGCCAGCCGCGCCGTGGCCTCGCGGTCAATGTCATAGGCACGGACCTCGCGCACGCCCAGCATGGCGTGGAAGGCCAGCGCCTGGAACTCGGCCTGCGCGCCATTGCCGATCAGCGCCATGACCGCGCTGTCCGGCCGCGCCATGGCGCGCGCGGCCAGTGCCGAGGTGGCGGCCGTGCGCAGCGCCGTGCCCAGGGTCAGGTCGGCCAGCATCAGCGGGAAGCCGGTCTTGACCTCGGCCAGCATGCCGAAGGCCATCACGGTCGGCATGGCGAAACGCGCATTGCGCGGATGACCGTTCACATACTTGAACGCATACTGCACGCCGTCGCTCACAGGCATCAGCTCGATCACCCCGACCGGCGAATGGCTGGCCAGCCGGGCCGACTTCTCGAACTGATCCCAGCGCAGGAAATCCTGGCGCACGTGGTCGGACAATTGCGCGAGGGCAACCGGCACGCCGATGGCGCCGACCAGCCTGGCAACGTCCGTGGCGTCCAGGAAGCGCGTCATGGTGGTGTCTTTCATGGTGGACTCCCGAATCCCGGTGACAACCGTTCACGCTGCCGCGCGAGACGCGTTGAGCGTCCCGCTGCTGCGGTCCAGGCGCAAGGTCATGCAATAGGCGCCACCGCCGGACAGCATGAACGGCGACAGGTCGACTTCGCGCAACTGGTAGCCGCGCCCGCCCAGTTCGGCGCGCAGGTGCGGCGTCGTGCGCGTCATCACGACCTGGTCGTGCAGGTTGACGGCGTTCACGCTGAAGTGGCGCAGGTCGTCCTCGGTCGCCTCGATGCGCAGGCTGGCCGGCACGCGTGCGCGCAGGTCGCGCAGCGACGCTTCGGAGAAGGCCGGCGGGTAGTACAGGATCTCTCCCCCCGACAGCGGGCAGAAGCACACATCCAGGTGATAGCTGTGCTGCGTGGCCAGTTCCAGCGCCACCACCTCGCGCCCGAACCGGGCCGCCATGGCATCGGCCGCCTCGCGCGAGGAGCGCGGACCGAAGCCGGCCCAGAAGTGGCCGCGGCTGGCGTCCCAGATGCAGTCGCCCGCGCCCTCCTGGTAGCAGCCGTCCGGAAGCTGCATGACTTCATCGACCAGCCCGCGCTGGCGCATGCTTTCGAAGATGCTGGCGAACGGCGCCTCTTCGCCGCGCCGCTGGGGGTAGCGGAAGCGCGCCAGCACGGCGCGGCCGTCCAGCACCACGGCGGCATTGGCCGGGAACACCATGTCCGGCACGCCCGGGAAGCCCGGCGCCAGTTCGACCGCGAAGCCGGCCAGGCGCAGCGCATCGTGCAGCGCATCAAAGGCATTGCTGGCATCGCGGTGCATGCCGCGGGGATCGCGCGCCCACGCTTGCGGATCCATCCACGGGTTGATGCTGTACGACACATCGTAGAACGTGGGTTCGACAAGCAGGATGGTAGGGGTGGTGATCACGGCGGCTCCTTGAAGGCGTCGGCAGCAGGCTGCGGCGCGGTTATTTGTTCGATTGCATTCTGGTGCAGGCCGGTGTTAACTAATAGCCAGCAACTTGCACAATCTGCGCTGTTGAATGTACAAATCGCCAGGACAAAACAACAAAGCGCCAACCCGCCCCATGGACGCCATTGACCACCAACTGCTCTCGCTGCTGCGCGACAACGCCCGCACGCCGGTCACGGCGCTCGCGCAGGCGCTGCGCGTGTCGCGCGCGACCGTGCAGAACCGTATCGACAAACTGGAGAAGGAAGGACTGATCGTCGGCTATACCGTGCGGCTGCGGCCGGAGGCCGAGCCGCACCGCATCCGCGCGTGGATGACGGTGGCGGTGGAAGGCAACAAGGCCCGCACCGTGCTGCAGGCCTTGCGCGGCGAGCCGAATGTGCAGGCGCTGCACACCACCAACGGCCGCTGGGACATCATTGCGGAGCTGCGCGCCGATTCGCTCGAAGCGTTCGACCGCACGCTGGACCGGATCCGGCTGATCGACGGCATCAGCGCGACGGAGACCAGCATCCTGCTGTCGACCTACAAGCTTTAGCGCTTCAGCGCGTAGCGCTCAGCTTGCCGGTCGCGACGCCGCGCAGGCGCTCGCGGCTGAACTCCTCATGGAAGACCTGCCCGCTCGGCCGCAGCAGGTCGCGCAGCGAGACAATGCCGATCAGCCGCATGGACATGGTGTCGGTGCTTTCCACCCCAAAGGCCGCCAAATATATCACCCCGTGATATATTACGCCGACCATTCCAACGCGCCCCCGTTCCCGAATGCCTTCCGCCCCCGCCGTCGCTGCACTTGCACATACCACCCGTGCCTGGCTGCGCACTTTCGTCCCCTTGCCGGTATCGGCCAGCCGTCTCGAGCGCATCAAGAGTTGCCTCGGCGCGCTGCTGGGCCTGTTTTGCACCGAGTGGATCAGCCACCAGACCCTGGGCGGCTTCAACCCATGGTTTGTCGCGCCGATGGGTGCTTCGGCGGTGCTGCTGTTCGCAGTGCCTTCGAGTCCACTCGCACAGCCCTGGTCGATCATCGGCGGCAACCTGTTCGCCGCGCTGATCGGCGTGGCCTGCGCGCGCTGGATTCCCGACCCCGGCCTGGCCGCGGCCACCGCGGTGGCGGTCGCCATCGCGGTGATGTTCCAGTTCCGTTGCGTGCACCCGCCCAGCGGCGCGGTGGCGATCACTGCTGTGTTTGGCGGACCTGCGGTCAGTGCGCTGGGCTTCGGCTTCGTGGTCGTTCCGGTGCTGTTCAATTCCATGCTGCTGTTGCTGATGGCACTGGCCTTCAACAACCTGTCGCAGCGGCGCTATCCGCACCGCCCGCCCGAGCCGCCGGTGCAGCACCACACCAGCGATCTTCCGCCCGGACAGCGCGTCGGCTTCACGCGCGCCGACCTGCACGATGCGCTGCAGGCGCGCGGCGAGTTCCTCGATATCGAAGAAGACGATCTCGAAGCGATCCTGGTGGCGGCGCAACTGCGCGCGTACCGGCGCCGCTTCGGCAACGTGCTGTGCTCCGACATCATGTCGCGCGACGTCGTGACGGTGCGCGCCGAGCGGCCCGCCACCGAGGCCTCGCACCTGCTGAAGCGGCACCGCATCAAGGCGCTGCCGGTGGTCGACGAGCACCGCAAGCTGCTGGGCATCGTCACCCAGAGCGACTTCTTCTCCGCTCAGCGCGACACCGGTGCGCGCCGCCTGGCCGGCACCGTGCGCGACCTGATGACGCGCGCCGTGGTCACCGCGCGCCCCGAGCAGCCCATGGTGGAACTGGCGCAGGCGTTCAGCGACGGCGGCCTGCACCACGCGCCCGTCATCGACGACCACCACCGCGTGGTCGGCATGGTGACGCAGTCGGACCTGGTGGCAGCGCTGCTCAAGGACGGCGTGATGAGCGCCACGTCCTGACCAGCCAGTTCTTTGCGCACGGCAACGGGCGCTACGGCGCCCGTTTGCGCTTTCATGCTTTCCATGCGGTGCTGGCGCATGTCATACAGGTGTGGCACTGTGGGTTGTTCCCTCGGCTATGCCCGCACGAGTGCCTGCACCGGCCCCCGAAATGGCCCTCTCGCCGCCGGGGGGACCGACGTAGGCTATATTTACGCCGTTTCCGTCACTCCGGCGGAATTGGAGAAGTCATGAGTTCCGGCCAACTGATTGAAAAGATCGCCGCCGTATTCGCGCTGGTCGTGCTGATCGGCGGCTCGTTGCTGGTTCTGGCACCGTTCACGACGGCGCTGCTGTGGGGCGCCATCCTGGCATTCAGTTCGTGGTACCCCTATACGGTGCTGGCGCGCTGGCTCGGCAACCGGCGCGGCCTGGCAGCGCTGATCTGCGTGGTGCTGGCCACGGTGATCGTGCTCGGCCCCTTTGTCTATGCGGGCGCCAGCTTTGCCGCGCATATCGATGAACTCTCCGGCCTGGTCGACCGCTACATGGACCAGGGCGTTCCGCAGTTGCCCGACTGGCTCAGCAGCCTGCCCTATGTGGGCAGCTATCTGCAGACGTCGTGGCAGGGGTTGTTCCACGCCGACTCCGACATGATGGCCAACCTGCGCAAGCTGATCGCGCCGGTCGGCCATGCGCTGCTCGGCGCCGGGCTGTCGGTCGGCGCCGGACTGGGGCAGCTCGCGCTGTCGATCATCCTCGCGTTCTTCTTCTACACCGGCGGCGAATACGCGGTCGACTGGCTGCGCGCGGGCATGCGCCGCATTGCCGGCGAGCGCGCCGACCACCTGCTCGCGCTGGCCGGCAGCACGGTCAAGGGCGTGGTCTACGGCGTGCTCGGCACGGCGTTCATCCAGGCAGTGCTGCAAGGGATCGGCCTGTGGATCGCGGGCGTGCCGGGGGCTGCCATCCTGGGCTTCGTCACGTTCTTCCTGTCGGTGATCCCGGTCGGGCCGCCGCTGATCTGGCTGCCTGCCGCGCTGTGGCTCTATCACGCTGGCGCCACGGGCTGGGCGATCTTCCTGGTGGTATGGGGCGTAGCCGTGGTCGGCATGGCCGACAACATCATCAAGCCCCTGCTGATCAGCAAGGGCACGGGCATGCCGCTTATCTGGATCATGATGGGCGTGCTCGGCGGCGCACTGGCCTTCGGTTTCCTGGGTGTATTCATCGGCCCGACCCTGCTCGCGGTGGCCTACGCCCTGCTGCGCGACTGGACCATCGGCTCGCAGATCGAAGCCGTGCAGCGCGCGCAAGCCATGGCGCCGGCGCCCGCGCCCAGCCCCGCGCCCGCGCTGGTCGACAACCCCGACGCACCGGCTGTCGCGCCGGGCAAGCGGCCCGGCTGAGCGCGACGCATGGCACACGGTGACACCGGCACGCCATTGGACGCTGGCACCCTGCACGGACTGGTCGCCTGCGAATACTGCGACGCCGTGTACCAGCGCGCGGAACTGGCCCCGGGCGAACGCGCGCTCTGCCTGCGCTGCGGCGGCGAGCTGTACCGCGAAAGCGCGCGCGCCTACCGGCACCTGCTGCCGCTGGTCATCACCGCGCTGATCCTGTTCCTGGTCTCCAACGCCTTTCCGATCGTCGAGATGGACCTGAAAGGCGTGCGCACGCAAACCACGCTGCTCGGCGCCGTGCAGGCGCTATATGCCGACAACATGGCGCTGGTGGCCGCGCTGGTGTTCGCCACCACCATCCTGTTCCCGCTTTCGGAAATGCTGATGATGGCCTACCTGCTGGTGCCCATGGCGGCCCGCCGCATGCCTGCCGGCTTTGACCGCGTCGTGCGCGGCATCCGCCAGACCCGGCCGTGGGGCATGATCGAAGTGTTCATGATCGGCGTGCTGGTCACGCTGGTAAAGCTGTCGAGCATGGCCCAGGTGCTGCCCGGCATCGCGCTGTGGTCGTTCGGCGCGCTGGTGGTGGTGCTGGCGGCCATGCTGTCGTTCGATCCGCGCGACCTGTGGCATTTCCTGGAATCGCCGCAAGAGGCGCAGGCCAAGGCCACGGACGGAGCCCGCCGATGAGCGATACGCAGCCGCCGCGCCGTCCGGTGCCGCGCCTCGCGGGCGCGCGGGAGCAGCTCCAGCGCTCGCGCAAGTTCGCCAGCAGCGTAGTGCAGGAAATCACCGACGACGACGAGCGCACGCCGCTGCCACAGGTGACCACGGCCACACGGCTGGGGCTGCTGTCTTGCCATGCCTGCGACCTGGTCAGCCCCCGTTCGCTCGAAGGCCAGCCCTGCCCGCGCTGCGGCGCCACGCTGCACCACCGCAAGCCCGACAGCGTGGCCCGTACCTGGGCGTTCCTGCTGTCGGCCTACATACTTTATATTCCCGCCAACCTGCTGCCGGTGATGGTGACGCAGTCCATCCTCGGCACGCAGCAGGACACCATCCTGTCCGGCGTGATCTACCTGTGGCTGTCGGGCTCGCACCTGCTCGCGGGGATCGTGCTGATCGCCAGCATCATCGTGCCGCTGCTGAAGATGCTGATCCTCACGCTGCTGCTGGTCTCCGTGCATATGCGCTCGACCTGGCGCCTGCGGCAGCGGACCAGGCTGTATGGCCTGATCGAGGTGATCGGCCGATGGTCCATGCTCGACATATTCGTGGTGGCGCTGCTGGCCTCGCTGGTGCGGGCCGGGGCGCTGGCCACCATCATTCCCGGCGGCGGCGCGCTGGCCTTTGCCTCGGTCGTGGTGCTGACCATGCTCGCGTCGCTGAGCTTCGACCCGCGCCTGCTATGGGACTCGCTGGAACAACAAGATGCCCGAGACTGACAACACTCCCCCCTCGCCGCCGGGGCTGCCGCAACCCGAGCGCCGCCGCCGCGCGCGCTGGCTGCCGTCGCTGGTCTGGCTGATCCCGATCGTCGCGGCCGTGGTCGGCGTTTCGCTGCTGGTCCACACGCTGGCCTCGCGCGGGCCCGAGATCACCGTGACCTTCCGCTCGGCCGAAGGCCTGACGCCGGGCAAGACTGCCGTGCGCTACAAGGACGTGGACATCGGCCTGGTGAAATCGGTGCGGCTCGCGCCTGACCGCTCGCACGTGCTGGCCAAGATCGAGCTGACCAAGGACGCCGAGAACTTCGCCGTGGCCGACACGCGCTTCTGGGTAGTGCGGCCGCGCTTTGCCATCGGCGGCATATCGGGGCTGGAAACGCTGCTCTCCGGTGCCTACATCGGCGTGGACGCGGGCAAGTCCAACGAGAGCAGGCGCGAGTTCAAGGGCCTGGAGGCGCCGCCCGTCGTGACATCCGACTCGTCGGGCAAGCAGTTCGTGCTGCGCGCGTCGGACCTGGGTTCGCTCGACATCGGCTCGCCGGTCTACTACCGGCGCGTCCAGGTGGGCCAGGTGGTGGCGTTCCAGCTCGATCCGAACGGGGGGCGCGACATCACCCTGCGCGTGTTCGTCAACAAGCCCTATGACAAGCTGGTGAATGCCGACACGCGTTTCTGGCACGCCAGCGGTGTCGACCTCAAGCTCGATGCGTCGGGCCTGAAGCTGTCGACGCAATCACTGGTCACCGTGCTGCTCGGCGGCGTGGCCTTCCAGGCGCCCGAAGGCACCAGCGCGACGGCCCCCGCCGCGGAAAACACGCAGTTCCTGCTCGCCGCCGACCAGGTCGAGGCCATGAAGGAGCCCGAGGAGCTGGCGCCGACCCTGGCGGTACTCAACTTTGACCAGTCCGTGCGCGGGCTCGCGCCGGGCGCACCGGTGGACTTCCGCGGCGTCATCGTGGGCCAGGTGCGCTCCATCGGCATCGAGTTCCAGCGCGACAAGAAGGCGTTCCGCATGCCGGTGGTGGTGGAGCTGTACCCGTCGCGCATGGGCTTCCGCGAACGCGACGTGCAGGACCCGACCCGCCGCCACGAGATCATCGCCGGGCTGCTCAAGCGCGGCATGCGCGCGCAGCTGCGCACCGGCAACCTGCTGACCGGCCAGCTCTACGTGGCGCTGGACTTCTTCCCGAAGGCGCCACCGGCGAACGTCGACCTGAACGCGCCGATTCCCGAATTCGCCACCACGCCGGGCACGTTCGACCAGCTGCAGGCGCAGGTAGGCGACATCGTCAACCGCATCGACAAGGTGCCGTTCGACCAGATCGGCGAGGACCTGCGCAAGTCGGTGGCCGCGCTCAACGGCACGCTCGCGAGCGCCGACGAGCTCGTCAAGCAGCTCAACGGCGATGTCGCGCCACAGGTGCTGGCCGCACTGCAGGACGCGCGCAAGACGCTGTCGACCGCCAACGGCACGCTGGCTTCCGACGCGCCGCTGCAGCAGGATGCGCGCCGCATGGTGCAGGAGCTGACCCGCACCGCGACGTCGCTGCGCACGCTGACCGACTATCTCGAACGCCACCCCGAAGCGCTGCTGCGCGGCAAGCCGGAGAAGGAATGATGAATCGGACCCATGCCACGCGCGCCTGTGCGCTGGCCGCGCTGGCCGCCGCCACGGTGCTGGCGGGCTGCGCCTCGCCGGAGCCCCGCTACTACACGCTCGCACAAGGGCCGGCCGCCGCTGTCGCCAGCGCGGCAACACCGGCGACCAACACAGATCCACTGTGGATCGAGGTGGCGCCCGTGCGCGTGCCCGAACGCCTGAACCGGCCGCAGCTCGTGGTGCGGGACAGCCGCAATGGCAATGAAGCCGGGCTCAGGCTGCTGGACCTGTCGCGCTGGTCGTCGCCGCTGCCCGACGAGATGCGCGATGCGCTGTCGCAGCAGCTGCAGGCCAGCCTGGGCGCGGTGGATACCTACCAGCAGGGGCTGGCCGATGTGTCGCCGGTGTACCGGATCACTACCGAAGTGGTGCGGCTGGACGCCGATATCGGCCAGCGGGCCGGGGCGACCATCAACTGGACCGTGCGGCGGCTGCCGGATGGGAAAGTCGTGAGCGGACGTACGCAGTCGGATCTGGCCGCGCCCGGCGAGGTCGAGGGGGTCGTGGCCGCTTACCGGGAGATCCTGTCCGCGGCCGCGAATGACATTGCGGCGGGATTGCAGGCGTTGAAGCGGTAGACGGGTACCGCATCTTGCCGGCGTGCCGGCGTTGCCGGGCCCCTATTTCAGCCTCATGGGTTCCAGCAACGCCGCGTCATATTCGCCCCTCGAAATCTTCCCCAGCTCCAGCATCCGATGCAGGATATAAGCCTGCCGCTGCCGCGCCCGCCGCGGGTTGACCACCGGGTTGTTGGCCGAGGGGGCCTTGGGCAGGCCCGCAAGCATGGCGCACTCGGCCAGCGTCAGCTGGCCGAGAGACTTCCCGAAATAAACCCGCGCCGCATCGCCAAACCCATATGCGCCCTGCCCAAGGTAGATCTTGTTCATGTACAGCTCAAGGATCTCGTCCTTGCTCATCGCATGCTCGATCCGGTACGACAGCAGCACCTCGTAGAGCTTGCGCGTATAGGTCTTTTCGCGCGACAGGAAGAAGTTGCGCGCGACCTGCATGGTGATGGTGGACGCGCCCTGTGACAGCTCGTCAGAGAGATTGGCCACGCCCGCGCGCATGACGCCGACGTAGTCGATGCCGTCATGCAGGTAGAAGCGCTCATCCTCGATGGCAACCACCGCATCGGCCAGGTCGCGCGGAAACTCGCGTAACGGCACATAGTCAGGCGTGCTGCGGAACGCGTTGAGCGCATCGAGCGATGGCAGCTGGCGATTGGCCACCAGCACGGCAACCGTGGCAAGCAGCGCGCCGCCGACCACGGCGAGCACCACCAGTTTGACAAAGACGGACCAGAGACTTTTCATGCCGGGTATTGTGCCAGCAAGCAGCCTGGCGTCACGTTTGGCGGGACCGCTGCTTCGGCAGGACCCTACTAAACGCGCATGCAACCAGCCAGTGCGGCCTGCCCTGAGGTTCGCCGCAATGCGTCAAACTGGCAGGTGACGCAGGCGCCGGAGCGATCTGGGATAATTGGGAGTCGAACATAAAGGTTCTGGTACGAGGCCTGCGGGCCGGCGTCGACGCCGCGGCATTGCGTGCGGCGCTGGCGCGAACCGATCGCGCCACAGAAGACAGACAAGAGGACGACAAATGATCAGCCAATGGTTGGCCTGGGCCCCAGGCATGCGTGCATTGCACGCGCCGGGCCTGCATATGGCGGTGCCCTTCGGGCCCGCCGCGAATGGGAGCGAACTGCAACTCGAAACCGTCAGCAACGCGCGCGACCTCGGCGGCCTTGCCGGTGCCGGCGGCCGTCGCGTACGGCATGGCCGCCTGTACCGCAGCGGCAATCCGGCACTTGCCTGCGGGGCCGACATCGACCGGCTGCAGGGGCTGGGGCTGGACGCCGTGGTGGACTTTCGCTCGCCCGGCGAAAAGTCGGCGGACGAAGCCCCGTTCGGCCAGCGCTTCAACTGGATCGCCATGCCGGTGCTCGAAGGCAGCATGGCCATGGATGTGCTGATGCCGCGCCTGCGCGAAAGCACGCCTGAAGACGTGGATGCATTCATGCTCGGCGTCTATCGCGACTTTCCGGTGCGCTACCGGCAGGTCTTTGGCGATTTCATGCGCAATGCCCAGGCGGGCAAGACGCTGCTGTACCACTGCACCGCGGGCAAGGACCGCACGGGCTTTGCGTCACTGCTGCTGCTCTCGGCGCTTGGCGTGGGGCAGGACGATATCCTCGCCAACTACCTCGAATCCAACCAGCGCAATGCGCGGTTCAACACGCAGGCGCTGGAGCGCATCGCGCAGTTCGGGATCCGGCCGGAAGTCATGATGCCATTGCTGGAGGTGCGGGCCAGTTATATGGAAGCTTCGATTCAGGCAATCGAAGCGGGGTATGGCGATATGGGACGGTATCTCTCCGAGGGGTTGGGGGTGGATGTGGAGGCCCTCAGGCATCATTACCTGGCGTAGCCGGCCGGGGGCTTGCCATGCCTGGCGGGCGGCGCCAGGCATCATCCCCAAGGCCCCGGAGCGCCTAACCCCTCTGCCGCATCATCCTCGCCGTACTCAGCGCCGTGAGATTGTGCGGCCGGTGCAGCGGCGCGAGCGGGATCAGCGCCTCGAGCCGCGCGATCGCCGCTGTCTGCACGCGGTCGGCCACATAGGTGCGGTTGCCATGGACATGGCACGCTGGTAGGCTTGTTTTTGCTGCAAAGCACAATGCGTCACGTCAGGGCAGGCCCGGATGGCTGACCCGGCATGCGTGGCGCACACACCCGATGCCAACCAGGGAACGTGGAATGCCCGCTAGCAACGCCTCCGGCCCGACCATTCTCGGGTCCGCACAGCCTGGAACCACGGAAGCGACCACCGGCCCACTGGCGCAGTTCGGCGCCCTTGCCCCATTCGCGGCATGGCCGTGGGCCGCGCTCGAATACGGAGTCGATGCCTGGCAACGCTCGGTCCTGCTGCTCGACATCCTGCGCCAGCGCGGCAACGAATCCTCCGAACATGAGCGCGAAGGCATGCCGCCGGTGCTCGTGTTCGACTACGAGATGCTCGCCGACGCGCGCACGCAGCCCGAGCCGGTCAACTATGCGCTGCTGCGCATCATCCCGCCGGCCGACATGCCGACCGACCCGGCCAAGCGCCCGTTTGTCGTGATCGACCCGCGCGCCGGGCACGGCCCCGGCATCGGCGGCTTCAAGGCCGACAGCGAGATCGGCATCGCGCTGCGCACCGGGCATCCGTGCTACTTCATCACGTTCTTCCGCGATCCGTGCCCGGGCCAGACCATCGAAGCCGTCGCGCGGGCCGAGGCCGGCTTCCTGCAGATCATCAAGGAACGCCATCCCGATGCGCCGGGCAAGCCATTCGTGGTCGGCAACTGCCAGGCCGGCTGGGCGCTGATGATCCTCGCGGCGGTGGCACCCGCCGTCGGCCCGCTGCTGGTGGCGGGCGCGCCGCTGGCGTACTGGTCCGGCAAGCGCGGCACCAACCCGATGCGCTACAGCGGCGGCCTGCTCGGCGGGTCGTGGCTGGCCTCGCTGACGGCCGACCTCGGCAACGGGCACTTCGACGGCGCCTGGCTGGTGCAGAACTTCGAGCAGCTCAATCCTTCCAACACGCTCTGGGGCAAGCTCTACAACGTCTACGCCAAGGCCGATACGGAAGGCCCGCGCTTCCTGGAGTTCGAGCGCTGGTGGGGCGGACACTTCCTGATGAACCGGGAAGAGATCGACTGGATCGTGCAGAACCTGTTCGTCGGCAACCGCCTGACCGCGGGCCAGGTGCGCAGCGCCGATGGCAAGACCGTGGTGGACCTGCGCAATATCCGCTCGCCGGTGATCGTGTTCGCGTCATGGGGGGACAACATCACGCCGCCGCAGCAGGCGCTGAACTGGATTCCCGACCTGTACGCCACCGACGAGGAGCTGGTCGCCAACGACCAGGTCATCGTGTACTGCCTGCATCCGACGGTGGGGCACCTGGGCATCTTCGTGTCCGCGGGCGTGGCCAACCGCGAGCACAGCGAACTGTTCTGCGCGCTGGATCTCATCGACGTGCTGCCGCCGGGACTGTACGAGGCGAAGATCGAGGACATCGCGCCCGGCACCCCGCACCGCAACCTGATCGAGGGGCGCTATCTGGTGCGCTTCGAGCGCCGCAAGATCGCCGACATCCTCGCGCTCGACGATGGCCGCGAGGACGAGCGCGCGTTCGAAGTCGTGCGCCGCGTGTCCCAAGTCAACCAGCACCTCTACGACACCTTCGCTTCGCCGCTGGTGCGCGCGGCATCGAGCGAGCTTGGCGCGGAGGCTTCGCGCGCTGTCCACCCGTCGCGCCTGGAGCGCTCGGCGGCCACCGACGCCAATCCGTGGATGGCCTGGATCGGCGCACTGGCGCCGATGGTGCGCGAGCACCGCCATGCCGTCTCGCAGGACAACCCGTTCCTGACCATGGAGCGTGCGGTGTCGGCGCAGATCACTACCGCGCTCGACCAGTATCGCGATGTGCGCGATGCATGGTACGAACAGGTATTCGAAGCGATATACCAGTCACCGATGATGGCGGCGCTGGTGGGCATGACGGCGCAGGCACCCGTCAACCTGGAATCGCCGGTGACGGTGCAGCTGCGCAAGGAGCTGGCGCAGCGGCGCCTGCAGGATGCCCAGGCTGCCATCGAGCAGGGCGGCATGCGCGAAGCCTTCGTTCGCGTGCTGGCCTACGTCGCGGACGCCAATGCCGCGATCGAGGAACGCCCGTTCAACCTGCTGCGCCAGATGGCGCGCGAGCAGCCGGAGGGGCGCGGCCGCCTGACGCTGGCCGAGTTCAAGTCGCTGGTGCGGCAGCAGACCTTCATCGTGCAGCTTGACCGTCAGCGCGCGCTGAACGCGCTGCCGCTGCTGGTGCCGGAGCAGGACGAGCGCCGCAGGCTGATGGTGGCCGCGCATCGCGTGCTGACCGTGAGCGCGCCGCTGGAGGGCGAGCGCCTGGCGCACTACCGTGAAGTGGCCGACGTGCTGGGCACCGACCACGCGCACGGCGGGGCCCAGTCCGCCGAGTTGCCAGTGGCTCCGGCTGCAACGACCGGCAACGGACGCGCGCGCGTGGCACGTCCGGAGGCAAGCAACCCGGCGGCTGGCGGCAAGCGCCGCGCCGGCGGCCCGCGCGCGTGCTGATCGTCGGCGTGGCCAACGCCGATTCCATCGCCTGGGAGTGCGCAAACGCCCGAGCGCGCGGCGCGCGTCGCGTTGCACGGCCACGCAAGCCATGCAGATCCTGATCCGCGGCCTGCGCCGCAACGTCACCGAAGCGATGCTGCGCGACATGCTCGCGCAGCATGTACCGGTCAACTCCGTGGAGATCGTCCGTGAAGGCGATCCCGAGCGCCCGTGGGCCTGGGTGGACCTGGAGGTCGACCGTTTCATGGCATGGAGCCTGCTGCGCCAGTTGGACCGGCAGTATTTCGCCGGCGGGCGCATGCACTGGTATATCCCCGCGCATCAGGAGCCGGAGTCCCCGGCCGACGGCGCAAAGCGATTACCATAACCGCATTCCGACTCTGCCGCGCCGCCTTCGCAGGGCGGCGCCATCCACGCCATGCTTGAACTCCAGGGGGCCATCTGGTTCCGCTCCGGCTCACACGACTGGGGCGGCAAGGATCGCATCGCGCTACTGGCCGCCATCGGCGAACAGGGCTCGATCACGGCGGCGGCGCGCGCCGTGGGCATCAGCTACAAGGCCGCCTGGGACGCCATCGACGCCATGAACAACAGCGCCGGCGAACCGCTCGTGGTGCGCGCCGCGGGCGGCAAGGGTGGCGGCGGCACGCGCCTCACCGAGCGCGCCGAACAGCTGATCCGCACCTATCGGGCGCTCGAGGAAGAACACCGGCGCTTCGTCGCCCACCTTGGCCGCCTGGGCGATAGCGCGGCTGAAGACCTTAACGTGATGAGGCGTTTCATGATCCGCACGAGTGCGCGCAACAAGCTGTTCGGCAAGGTCGACAGCATCCGCGGCGGCGCCGTCAACGACGAGGTGGTGCTGGCCTTGCCCGGCGGGCAGGCCATCGTGTCCACGATCACGCATGAGAGCGTCGAGACGCTGGAGCTGAAACCGGGTGTGGAAGCGTTTGCGCTGATCAAGGCGTCGTCGGTCCTCATCGGGCTGCCGGACCCCGGCTTGCGCCTGTCCGCGCGCAACCAGCTGCCCGGCGTGGTGTCGCGCGTCGTGCCCGGCGCCGTCAATGCGGAGATCGTGCTGGACCTGGATGGCGGCGGCAGCGTGGCGGCCATCGTCACCAATGAGAGCGTGCAGGCCCTCGGACTTGCGGCGGGCGTGCGTGCGCTGGCGATATTCAAGGCGTCCAGCGTCATCCTGGGCGTGGTGGCGTAGGCAGGCAGCGCAGCGCGTGCGGGTCGTCCATAATGTCGGGCTTCCTCGCAAGACCCGACCTTCCCGCACATGGACGCCTCGCTGGCCGGTTTTTCCCTCGGTCTTTCCCTGATCCTTGCGATCGGTTCCCAGAATGCCTTCGTGCTGCGCCAGGGACTGCGCCGCGAGCACGTGTTCTGGGTCTGCCTCATCTGCGCCTTGTCCGATGCCCTGCTGATCCTGGCTGGCGTGTCGGGCTTTGCGGTCATGATCCGGCAGCTTCCGTGGCTTGGCGCGGCCATGCGCTATGGCGGCGCGGCTTTCCTGGTCTGGTATGGCGCGCGCAGCTTCCTTGCGGCAATGCGGTCGTCGGCGGTGCTCGATCCGAGCAATGCCGAGCCCCGGCCGCTGCTGGGGACGCTCGGCGTCTGCCTGGCATTTACCTGGCTCAATCCGCACGTGTACCTCGACACGGTGATGCTGATCGGTTCGGTCTCCACGCAGTTCCACGGCCGCGAGACGCAGTTCGCCGCGGGCGCGGTGACGGCGTCGTTCCTGTTCTTCTTCGCGCTGGGCTATGGCGCCGCGCTGCTGAGGCCGGTGTTCGCGCGGCCGCGCGCATGGCAAGTGCTGGAGGTGGTGATCGGCGTCACCATGTGGGCAATCGCGGCGAAGCTGCTGCTGGGCTGAACACGCACAACAAGGCAGGTACCCATGGCAAGAAATATCGAAATCAAGGCGCGCCTGGACAGCATCGACGCCATCGAGCCGCGTGTCGCGGCGCTGGCAAGCAGCGGACCGGAACGGATCGAGCAGGACGACACCTTCTTCCCGTGCCCCAACGGCCGGCTGAAGCTCAGGGCGTTCAGCGCCGGTCGCGGCGAGCTGATCTTCTACGCGCGCCCCGATCAGGCCGGTCCCAAGGAGAGCTTCTACCTCCTTTCCCCGACGGCATCGCCCGATACGCTGCGTGCCGCGCTGGCGGCCGCCCACGGCGAAGCGGGACGCGTGCGCAAGGTACGCACGCTGTACCTGGCGGGCCGCACGCGCATTCACCTGGACCGCGTGGAAGAACTCGGCGAGTTCCTGGAGCTTGAGGTGGTGCTGGCCGATGACGAGAGCGTGGCCGACGGCGTCGCGGAAGCGCACGGCCTGCTGGACCAGCTGGGGGTCGAAGCCGGCGCCCTGCTGGAGGGCGCCTATGTCGACCTGCTGCGCACGGCTCAGACCACGCTGGCCGGTAGCGGGGCGTAGACGGGCGGGTGGCGGCGCGCGGTACCGCCGCCAAAGATCCGGCCTTCGCGGATCTCCAGCACGTGCTCGCCGAGCGCTTCCACGTCGGCCGGGTCGTGCGAGATGACCAGCATCGGCACGTCCAGACTGGCCTGCAACGCGCGCAGCTCTTCGCGCATGCGCAGGCGCAGCGCGGGGTCGAGTGCCGAGAACGGTTCGTCGAGCAGCACGATATCGGGCTTTGCCACCAGCGCGCGCGCCAGCGCGACGCGCTGCTTCTGGCCGCCGGAGATCTCGGCGGGATAATTGCCGAGGATCTCGCGCAGGCCGAAAGCGTGGATCCAGCGTTCGGTCTCCGGGTGCATGGCGCCGCGGCGCGGATTGCGCCAGCCCCTGGCGAGGCCGAAGGCGATGTTCTGCTCCACGGTCAGGTGCGGGAACAACGCGTACTCCTGGAACAGGTAGGCGACGCGGCGTTCCTGCGGGCGCACGTTGATGCCGGCCTCGGCATCGAACAGCGTGCGGCCGTTGAGCACGATGCGCCCGGAATCCGGCATCAGCAACCCGGCGATGGCGCGCAGCGTCAGGCTCTTGCCGGCGCCGGAAGGGCCGAACAGCGCGATGCGGCGGCTGTCCGAATCGAAGCTGATGTCCAGCTCGAAATGACGGTCGGCCGAGACCATGCGCTTGCGAATGCTGACCTGCATGCTCATGGCTGCCTCACTGCGCCGTGCGCGTGCGCCGCAGGCGTCCGCGCTCGTAGATTTCGGCCGGGTTGCGCGCCGTGGCGGGAACCAGCCGCCCCGCCACCACCAGTATCGCGATGCAGGTGACCGAGGTGACCAGCACCAGCAGGTTGGCGGTGTTGTCGTCGCCGGCTTGCACGGCCTCGTAGATGGCGACGGAAAGGGTCTGTGTGCGCCCCGGCAGGTTGCCGGCGACCATCAGCGTGGCGCCGAACTCGCCGAGCGCGCGCGCAAAGGCCAGCAGCACGCCGGCGAAGATGCCGCGCGCGGCCAGCGGCAGCGTGACGCGGAAGAAGATCCCCGCTTCCGGCACGCCGAGCACGCGCGCGGCGTTTTCCAGCTGGTGGTCCACGCCTTCAAACGCGGCGCGCGCCGATTTCAGCACCAGCGGAAAGGCGACGATGGTCGAGGCCAGCACCGCCCCCTGCCATGTGAACACCAGTTCGATGCCGAGCGTGCCGAGCCATTCGCCGAACACCCCGCGCCGGCCCACCAGCACCAGCAGGTAGTAGCCGAGCACCGTGGGCGGCAGCACCAGCGGCAGCGTCAGCACCGCGTCGACCACGTCGCGTGCCGGAGAGCGCCAGCGCGCCAGCGCATAGGCCGCGGCTACGCCCAGCACGGCGTTGATCGCGGTGGCCCAGCCCGCGACCTTCAGCGACAGCAGCAGCGGCACCCAGACAGCGTTCATGGTATGTGCCGGTCCGGATCAGGGCTTCTGGAAGCCGTAGCGCGCCAGGATCGCCTGGCCTTCGGCCGACAGCACGTAGCTCACGAAGGCGGTAGCCTGCGTGTTCTGCCTGGTCAGGCTGGTCAAGGCGATGGGGTAGGTCACTGGCGTGCGGCTGGGCACGCGCACGGCCACCTTGACCTTGTCCGGCATGACCGCCGCGTCGGTAGCGAAGACAAAGCCCGCTTCGACCTCCCCACGCGCGACATAGTCCAGGCTCTGGCGCACGTTCTGCGCGGGCACGCCCTTGGCCGAGACGGCGTCCCACAGGCCGGCGGCTTCGAGCGCGCCCTTGGTGTAGCGGCCGACCGGCACCGAGGCCGGGTTGCCGAAGGCAATGCGTTTCACCTCGGGCCTGGTCAGGTCCTGCAGCGCGCCGATATGGAGCTTGCTGTCGCTGGGCACGATCAGCACGACCTGGTTGGCGGCGAAGTCGCGGCGCGTGGCCGGGACCACCACCTTCTCGGCCTCGGCCTTGTTCATGGCTTCCTGGTCGGCCGAGGCGAACACGTCGGCGGGCGCGCCCTTGATGATCTGCTGCATCAGCACGTCCGACGCACCGAAGTTCAGGATTACCTTGGTGTCCGGGTGCGCCTTCTCGAACGACTCGGCCAGCGTCTTGAACGCATTGGTCAGGCTCGCGGCCGCCGATACCACCAGGTCGGCGCCGAAGGCGGGCGGTGCGGCCAGCGCCAGGGCGGCCAGCGCGGCGCTGGCGAAATGAACGGCACGGCGCCGGAAAGCCGGGCCCGGCGTGCGAGCGGAGCGGGAGGTCTGCATGGAAGTCCTGGAAGCGCGTGTGCGCGGATAGGCTTGAGCGTACTCTCAGGCGCAATATAAGGCTGTATATAGCGAAGCGTCAATGATGCGCCATGACTGCCCGCATGGGTATTGACCCAGGCACAAGGCGGATATCACGGGCGGCGAATGCCGCACAAAGGGGACAGGAGGGGAGATGGCGCGCCGGTGCCGGCGCGCCAACACGGTTCAGGCCGGCGGTGCGCCGTCCTTGAACAGGGTCTTCAACTGCGCGCGCAACTCAGGGGTGTCCTGGTGCTGGTGCACAGCCACGGCATGCTGGACCGCGGCTTCGAGCAGTTCGTCTTCGCTGTCGGCGCTGAGGGCGACCGTGCAGTTGGCCTCGCTCGGAAACTCGCGGCAATCAATATACTTGCGTCCCATATTGCCTCCTGACACTGGTCCGGCGACCGGTGTTTCCCAGTATAGGGCGCGGGTCGGCAGGTGTTACAGGACCGGATTGAGGACCTTGCCGGTGGCCAGGAACGCCTCCAGGTTCTCGAGCGTCAGCGCGGTCATGGCAGCGCGCGTTTCATGCGTGCCGCTGGCCATGTGCGGCGCCAGCACGACATTGTCGAGCGCCAGCAGCGCCGGCGGGACATTGGGCTCGTCGCGGAACACGTCGAGGCCCGCGCCGCCGAGCCGGCCGTCGGCCAGTGCCTCCACCATTGCCGCCTCGTCGATCACGCTGCCGCGCGAGACATTGACGAGGATACCCTTGGGCCCCAGCGCCTCGATGATCCCGCGCGAGACCAGGCCCTCGGTTTCGGGGCCGCCCACGCAGGCCACCACGAGGAAGTCGGACCATGCCGCCAGCGCCTTCAGGTCAGGCTCGAAGCGCCACGGCGCGCCTTCGCGCGGACGGCGGTTGTGGTACGCGATCTCCATGTCGAAGCCGCCCGCGCGGCGTGCGACGATCTCGCCGATGCGGCCCAGGCCCAGGATGCCCAGCTTCTTGCCCGATACCCGCGTGGTCAGCGCAAAGCCGCCCTGCGGCCAGCGTTGCGCGCGCACGAAGCGGTCGCCGTGGGCAATGCCGCGCGCCGCGTCGATCAGCAGGCCAATGGCCAGGTCGGCCACGCAGTCATTGAGCACCTCGGGCGTATTGCTGACCTGGATGCCGCGGGCGCGGGCCGCGTCGAGCGCGATCGAGTCGTAGCCGACTCCGAAGCTGACGATGGCCTCCAGGCGCGGGAGCGCGGCGATCAGCGCGGCGCTGCAGCCATGCCGGGCGGAGGTCACCACGACGCGCACCTCGCCACCCTGCTCGCGCGCCCAGGCCAGCGGATCGGCCTGTTGCCACAGCGCGGCAGCGCCGAAGCGCTCCTGCAGCGCAAGGTTGGTCGGCGGCGTCAGCGGGCCCACCTGGAGGATCTGGATTGCGGACATGGGAGCGGATGGAAATCGGGCGAAAAACGGAACGGCAATGGTAGCGCAGGCTTGCCGGTCCTGCCGGCCAGCGGCACGCGCGCTGCGCTATGCTGGCAGCCGTCCTGAACAACCGTTGCGCCTGCGCGCCTTGCCATGAAGACCCCTATGACGACCCTCTACCTGGCCGGATTCGATGTGTTCCGCGAGGATGCCCTGGAATGGGGAGAGCAACTCAAGGCGCTATGCGCCCGGTATGGCTTCGAAGGGCTGTATCCGCTCGACAAGGCGGCGCCCGCCGGCTTGTCCGGGCCGGACACCGCTCGCTGGATCTACGACGCCAATATCGCGCTGATCCGCCGTGCCGACCGGGTCATGGCCAACCTCGGGGATTTCCGCGGGCCTGGCGAACCGGACTCGGGCACGGCCTTCGAAGTCGGCTTCGCCGTGGCGCTGCAGAAGCCGGTGTGGGGCTACTACGGGGAACACGGGTCGCTGCGCGAGCGCGCGACCGCGGGCGTCGATGCGCGCGGACGTGCCCGGGATGCGCAGGGGTATCTGGTCGAGGACTTCGGGCTGCCGAAGAACCTGATGCTGGCCTGCCCGGCCAGGCTCGTGCATGGGGGGCCCGAGGCGTGCCTGCAGGCGATGGTGGATGCCGAGCGGCGTCGGGCAGCAAGACGGGAAAGGGAGACGGCGTCGCGCGATGCGGATGACTAGGTGCCTGCCATGCCGGGCACCTGGTCAGGCCATACCCGAACGCCTCACTCCAGCACGCCCCGATGCCTGCCCACCGCCTCCTGGACAATCCCCAGCAGTCCGGCGCCGGCATCCGCATCCACATGGCCCAGCAAGGCCCTGCGCATGCGCGGCTCCCAGAACCGCTTGATGTGTCCGGCGATGTCGGCCAGCGCCTCCTCCCGGTCCGGCATCGCTTCAAAGAAACTGCCGATCTGGTTGGCCATCGTAATCAGGTTGTCGATCTTCATGCCAGGCTCGCTTCGTGTTGCAGGCGTTGGGGATGGGTGTAGACCACGTGGCCGCTGGCGCGGACGAAGCCGGCCAGCGTGATGTTGGCCTGCTCGGCCAGCCGCACGGCCAGCGCCGTGGGCGCCGAGACGGCGGCCAGCACGCCGGCGCCGATGGACGCGGCCTTGAGCACCATTTCATAGCTGGCGCGGCTGGTCACGAGCACGGCGCCGGTGGCGATGTCCTCGCCGCTGCGCGCCAGCGCGCCGGCGAGTTTATCGAGCGCGTTGTGGCGCCCCACGTCCTCGCGCACCATCGCGACATGGCCGTCGGCACGCAGCCACGCCGCCGCATGCGTGGCGCCGGTCTCGCGCTGCAGCGCCTGGCGCAGCTGAAGCTGCACGAACGCGGCCTGGATCAGTTCGGTATGGAAGCTGGCTTCGCTTTTCACCGGCGCCGGCATGCGCATCACCTGCTCCAGCGATTCGGTACCGCACAGGCCGCAGCCCGTGCGGCCCGCCAGCGAACGGCGCCGCTCCTTCAGGCCCATGAAGGCTTCCGACGCGATCTCCAGCCGCACCGCGATGCCGTGCTCGCGCGGCTCGACCTCGATGTCGTACACATCGCGCGGACTGGAGACAATGCCCTCGCTCAGGCTGAAGCCGAGCGCAAAGTCTTCCAGGTCCGCCGGCGTGGCCAGCATCACCGCGTGCGAGATGCCGTTGTATTCCAGCGCAACGGGCACCTCTTCGGCCAGCTCGTCCGGGCTCAGCGCGTGTTCGCCGTTGCGCCAGCGGCTCACGGCGAAGGTGGTGTGCGTGGCCGGCTCACCGTCCGCTTGCAGCGCCGGTTCGAGTTCCGGCGCATTCAGGCAGCGCATCATGATGCGATCCTCCTGTCAGCCTGCCGCGGCCTGGGCCGGGTCGGCACTGGCGGCTTCGAGCAGCTGCAGCTGCTGCGCGTTGAACGCCTGGTACTCCTTCTGCCACGCCGACGGCTGCGCCACCGGCATCACCTGCACCGCGGTCACCTTGTACTCGGGGCAGTTGGTGGCCCAGTCGGAGTTGTCGGTGGTAATGACGTTGGCGCCGGATTCCGGGAAGTGAAAGGTGGTGTAGACCACGCCCGGCTGCATGCGCTCGCTGACGATCGCGCGCAGCACGGTCTCCCCTGCCCGGCTCTGCACGCCGACCCAGTCACCGTCCTTGACGCCGCGTTCCTCGGCATCGTGCGGATGGATTTCGAGCCGGTCCTCGTCATGCCACTGGACGTTCTCGGTGCGCCGCGTCTGCGCGCCCACGTTGTACTGCGACAGGATGCGGCCCGTGGTCAGGATCAGCGGATAGGCGCGCGTGATCTTCTCCGTGGTCGGCACGTACTTGGTGATGATGAACTTGCCCTTGCCGCGCACGAACTGGTCGATGTGCATGGTCGGCGTGCCTTCCGGCGCCTGCTCGTTGCAAGGCCACTGGATGCTGCCCAGTTCGTCCAGCCGCTTGTAGCTGACACCCGAGAACGTCGGCGTCAGGCGGGCAATCTCGTCCATGATTTCGGACGGATGCTTGTAGTGCATCGGATAGCCGAGCGCGTTGGCCAGGAGGATGGTCGCTTCCCAGTCAGCGTAGCCGGCCTTGGGCGGCATCACCTTGCGCACGCGCGAGATGCGGCGCTCGGCATTGGTGAAGGTGCCGTCCTTTTCCAGGAACGACGAGCCCGGCAGGAACACGTGCGCGTACTTGGCGGTCTCGTTCAGGAAGATGTCCTGCACCACGATGCATTCCATCGACGACAGCGCCTCGGACACGTGCTGGGTGTTCGGGTCGGACTGGACGATGTCCTCGCCCTGGCAGTACAGGCCCATGAAGCTGCCGCCGAGCGCGGCCTCGAACATGTTCGGGATGCGCAGGCCCGGCTCGGGGCTGATCTGGACATTCCACGCCGATTCGAACAGCCCGCGCACGGTCGAGTCCGACACGTGGCGGTAGCCCGGCAGTTCGTGCGGGAACGAACCCATGTCGCACGAGCCCTGCACGTTGTTCTGGCCGCGCAGCGGGTTCACGCCCACGCCTTCGCGGCCGACATTGCCGGTCGCCATGGCGAGGTTGGCGATGCCCATCACCGTGGTGGAGCCCTGCGCATGTTCCGTGACGCCCAGGCCGTAGAAGATGGCCGCGTTGCCGCCGGTGGCATAGAGGCGCGCGGCGCCGCGCAGCTGGTCGGCCGGCACGCCGGTCACCTCGGCCATGGCTTCGGGCGAGTTCTCGGGCAGCGAGACAAAGTCGCGCCATTGCTGGAACGCGCGGTCCTCGCAGCGCTCGGCGATGTAGGCGTCGGCCAGCAGGCCTTCGGTCACGATCACGTGGGCCAGCGACGTCACCAGCGCGACGTTCGTACCCGGACGCAGCTGCAGGTGGTAGTCGGCGCGGATGTGCGGCGAATCAACCAGGTCGATCCTGCGCGGATCCACCACGATCAGCTTGGCGCCGGCGCGCAGGCGCTTCTTCATGCGCGATGCGAACACCGGGTGGCCATCGGTCGGGTTGGCGCCGATCACCATGATCACGTCGGACTTCTCGACCGACTTGAAGGTCTGCGTGCCGGCCGATTCGCCAAGCGTCTGCTTCAGGCCGTAGCCGGTCGGCGAATGGCAGACTCGTGCGCAGGTATCGACGTTGTTGTTGCCGAACGCGGCGCGCACGAGCTTCTGGACCAGGTAGCCTTCCTCGTTGGTGCAGCGCGACGACACGATGCCGCCGATCGAATCCTTGCCATGCCTGGCCTGGATGCGCTTGAACTCCGAAGCCGCGTAGTTGATGGCCTCTTCCCACGACACCTCGCGCCACGGATCGGTGATCTTCGCGCGGATCATCGGCTTGAGGATGCGGTCCTGGTGCGTGGCGTAGCCCCAGGCGAAGCGGCCCTTGACGCAGGCGTGGCCTTCATTGGCCTTGCCGTCCTTGTACGGCACCATGCGCACGACCTCGTTGCCCTTCATCTCGGCTTTGAACGAGCAGCCCACGCCGCAGTAGGCGCAGGTGGTGACGACGCTGCGCGGCGCCTGGCCCAGCTTGATGACGGAGGTCTCGGTCAGCGTCGCGGTCGGGCAGGCCTGCACGCAGGCGCCGCACGACACGCAGTCCGAGTCCATGAACGACTGGCTGGTGCCCGGCGACACGCGCGAGTCGAAGCCGCGGCCCGAGATCGTCAGCGCGAAGGTGCCCTGCGTTTCCTCGCACGCGCGCACGCAGCGGTTGCAGACGATGCACTTGGACGGGTCGTAGGTGAAGTAAGGATTGGACTCGTCCTTCTTCATCTCGGTGTGGGTCGCGATCGGGCCGCCGTCGTTGTAGCGCACCTCGCGCAGGCCCACCTCGCCGGCCATGTCCTGCAGCTCGCAGTTGCCGTTGGTCGGGCAGGTCAGGCAGTCCAGCGGGTGGTCGGAGATGTACAGCTCCATCACGCCGCGGCGCAGGTCGGACAGCTTGTCGCTTTGCGTCTTCACCTTCATGCCGGCTTCCACCGGCGTGGTGCACGAGGCCGGATAGCCGCGGCGCCCTTCGATCTCCACCAGGCACAGGCGGCACGAGCCGAAGGACTTCAGGCTGTCGGTCGCGCACAGCTTGGGCACGCTGACCTGCGCCTCCATCGCGGCGCGCATCACCGACGTGCCCGCGGGCACGGTGACGCTGACACCGTCGATCTCGAGGGTGACCAGCTCGGTCGATTCGCTGGCGGGGGTGCCGAAGTCAATCACATCGCGGCAATCCATGGTTGTCTCCCGTTGTTCTCTTCGTTAGTCGGCTTAGGTGGACCTATGCCGCCTTGGCTGGGTTGGGGGCGAGGCCGAAGTCCTCGGGGAATTCATTGAGCGCGGACAGCACGGGGTACGGCGTCATGCCGCCCATGGCGCAGAGCGAGCCGTTGAGCATGGTGTCGCACAGGTCGCGCACGAGCTTGATGTGCCGCATGACACGTTCCCGGGGTTCGTTGCCGGCGATGATCCGGTCCATGACTTCGACGCCGCGCGTGGAGCCGATCCGGCACGGCGTGCACTTGCCGCACGACTCGACCGCGCAGAACTCCATCGCGTAGCGCGCCTGCTTCGCCATGTCGACGGTCTCGTCGAACACCACGATGCCGCCGTGGCCGACCACGCCGCCGAACGCGGCATAGGCCTCGTAGTCCATCGGCACGTCGAAGCGCGATTCCGGCAGGTAGGCGCCGAGCGGGCCGCCCACCTGCACCGCGCGCACGGCGCGGCCGCTGCGCGTGCCGCCGCCGTAGTCGTGGAGCAGTTCGCGCAGCGTGATGCCGAACGCCTTCTCGACCAGGCCGCCGTGGCGGATATTGCCGGCCAGCTGGAACGGCAGCGTGCCGCGCGAACGGCCCATGCCGAAGTCGCGGTAGTACTGCGCGCCACGCGCGAGGATTACGGGCACCGTGGCCAGCGAGATCACGTTGTTGATGACCGTGGGCTTGCCGAACAGGCCTTCGAGCGCGGGCAGCGGCGGCTTGGCGCGCACCACGCCGCGCTTGCCTTCCAGGCTTTCGAGCAGCGCGGTTTCCTCGCCGCATACGTAGGCGCCGGCGCCCTTGCGCACTTCAAGGTGAAAACGCTTGCCGCTGCCGCGGATGTCATCGCCCAGCCAGCCGCCAGCGGTAGCGATGGCGATGGCGGCATTGAGCACGGCGATCGCATGCGGGTATTCGGAACGGCAGTAGATATAGCCCTGCTCCGCGCCCACGGCGAGGCCGGCGATGGTCATGCCCTCGATCAGCATGAACGGATCGTCTTCCATCACCATGCGGTCGGAGAACGTGCCCGAATCGCCCTCGTCCGCATTGCAGACGATGTACTTGACGGCCGACTTCGCGCCCAACACGGTCTTCCACTTGATGCCGGTCGGGAAGGCCGCGCCGCCGCGGCCGCGCAGGCCCGAGTCGGTCACTTCCTGCACGATCGCGGCGGGTTCCATCGCGAGCGCGCGTTCCAGGCCGGCAAAGCCTTCATGCGCCCGGTAGTCGTCCAGCGACAACGGATCGGTGATGCCGACGCGTGCGAACGTCAGGCGTTCCTGGCGCTTGAGGAAGGGGATCTCGTCGGTCAGGCCGTGCGCGAGCGCATGCGCGCCGCCTTGCAGCAGGCCGGCATCGAACAGCCCCGGCACATCACTGGCGCTGACCGGGCCGTACGCCACGCGGCCCGCGCCGGTCTGCACCTCGACCAGCGGCTCGAGCCAGAACATACCGCGCGAACCGTTGCGCACGATGCGCACGGATTCGCCGCGCGCCGCGGCCTCGCGCGCAATCGCGCGCGCCACGTCGTCGGCGCCCAGGGCCAGCGCGGTGGAGTCGCGCGGGACGAAGATGGTGGTGACGGCGGCGCTCATGCCTGGGCCTCCTCGTTGGCGGGCTGGACGTCGCGCAGCTGGCGCACCAGCACGTCGAAGCGCCTGGCATCGACGTAGCCGTGCAGCTGCTCGCCCATCATCACAGCCGGGCCGCAGGCGCACTGGCCCAGGCAGTAGACCGGCTCCAGCGTGACCGCGCCGTCAGCGGTGGTTTCATGGAAATCGCAGCCCAGCGCGCGCTTCGCGTGTTCGGCCAGCGCCTCGGCGCCAACCGACTGGCAGGCCTCGGCACTGCAGACCTGCACCACGTGGCGGCCGGCGGGCTGCTGGCGGAAATGGTGGTAGAACGTGATCACGCCATGCACTTCGGCGCGCGACAGGTTCAATGCCTTGGCGATGACCGGCACGGCCGTCTCCGGGATGTAGCCCTGGGTATCCTGGATTTCATGCAGGATGGGCAGCAGGGCTCCGGGCATGTCCTGGCGGGCCGCCACGATCGCGGCGATGGCCGCTGTGCGGGCTGCGTCGGCCGGCGCCGTAGCGAGGGTAGCGGTATCTGGCATGGCGTCTCCTGTGGGGGCCGCATCCTCGGCGGGGCGACCGTTTATATGCTATTTTTTTCCTATTTACCGGGGTATAACGACGGCTTTATGGCCGTTGGAGCGACTATAAGTAGTTGTCCGGCAGGGTTCAATAAGCTATTTTTTTCATATGATCCGCATCTCGATCTCCCCTCACCTGCAGATCCGGGACGATGACAGCCCGACTGCGGAGCCGCTGGACGTTTCGCGCCTGGTGGCGCTGCTCGGCCATATCGAGGCCTCCGGCAGCATCAGCCAGTCGGCCGAGGCGGTGTCGCTGTCCTACCGCTATGCGTGGGGCATCCTGCGCGATGCCGAGGCGCTGTTCGGCGGCCCGCTGATCGACAAGACGCGCGGACGCGGCAGTGCCCTGACGCCGCTGGCGCAGCAGCTGGTATGGGCCAGCAAGCGCATTGGCGCGCGCTTGTCGCCGACGCTGGACAGCCTGGCGTCGGAGCTGGAGATCGAACTGAAGAAGCTGATGGACCGGACCGACCCGGCCGTGCGCCTGCACGCCAGCCATGGTTTCGCGGTGGCGGCGCTGCGCGATTTCCTCGACGAGCAGCAGGTGCGGCACGACCTGAAGTACTGCGGCAGCGTGGAAGCCGTGGCCGCCCTGGCGGAAGGCGCCTGCGACATCGCCGGTTTCCATGTGCCGGTCGGCGAGTTCGAGCATGGCATGGTTCGCCACTTCACCACGTGGCTCAAGCCCGACACGCACTGCCTGATCCATCTGGCCGTGCGCAGCCAGGGGCTGTTCGTGCGCATGGGCAACCCGCTCGGCGTGCTGACACTGGAAGACCTGACGCGGCGCGAAGTGCGCTTCGTCAACCGGCAGGTCGGCTCCGGCACGCGGCTGCTGCTGGACCTGATCCTGGCGGCGCGCGGCATCGATCCGGCACGGATCGAGGGCTACAACAACGGCGAGTTCACGCATGCGGCGGTCGCCGCGTATATCGGCAGCGGCATGGCGGACGTGGGCTTTGGCGTGGAAACCGCGGCGCGGCGCTTCGGGCTGGAGTTCGTGCCGGTGCTCAAGGAGCGCTACTTCTTCGCGATCGAAAAGAAGAAGCTGACCAGCCCCGCACTGGCCGATGCCGTCGGCGCGCTCACGAGCGAGAGCTTTCGCGAGCGCGTCAATGCCTTGCCGGGCTATGACGGCAGCCTGACCGGCACGGTGCTGACGCTGGCCGAGGCGTTTCCCGAATACCGCGCGCAGAAGCGCTGAATCGGCGGCGCGCGCCGCTTACCGGATCAGCAGCGACAGCCTGTCCGGATGGCCGGCCCAGTCGGCGTGACCGGGCAGCGGCCCCTTCGCCTTCAGCAGCGGCGGCCAGTCCGCGCGGCGCGCCAGTTCGGCGTTGAGGGCCAGGAAATGGCGCTGGTCTTCGGGCAGGTCATGTTCGGAATAGATCGCGCCCACGGGACACAGCGGCACGCACATCGAGCAGTCGATGCACTGGTCAGGATCGATCGCGAGGAAGTTGGGCCCTTCGTGGAAGCACGACATCGGGCAGACTTCCACGCAGTCGGTATGGCGGCACTGGATGCAGGTGTGGGTGACGACGAAGGTCATGGGGGGATAGCGGATTTACAAAGCTTTTGATGGTAGCGCGCCGCCGAGGGCGGCGGCGCGGGGTGGGTTGTTTGAGTTGTTCAAAATGGTTCAAGCGGTGGGATCGTGCTTGGCAGGCGCCGCTGTTTCGTCGGCGATGCGCTTCTTGTGTTCAAAGGGCTTTGGTCTCGCGATGCCTGGTTGCCCGTTCGAGCCAGCTACGCATAGTGATTCAGAACCAGTGCCTGCGATAACCGGCTCTTGTACGATCCCCATGTAGGGCTCGGGTACAGCGTTCCAATAGCGTCAGTGGTGGGACGCCTACGACTGCGCTGCGCGCGCGTCCTAGTCGGTCTGCGACGGGCATCGTCGTCGCCCGTGCCAACGGTTCGGTTTCTCTGCTTCGCTGCGGCGCGGTTTGCCTGCGGCCTGGGTGCTCAGACCAGGGCTCTGCGCGTAGCGCAGCCGAAGGCGATTACACGATGTCGGT